>JACDQN010000060.1 GCA_015657575.1 Sphingopyxis sp. | reverse complement strand
GGCGTGCCGCTGGCGGCGGCGATATTGATGCCGTCGTTGACCTTCCCCGGCGCGAGCGGGCCGAAGCGGGCGATCACCGGTCCGGCAAGCGGCCATTGGAAGCGGCCCGAGAAGGCGGCGGGCGGCGCGATGGCGGTGACCACCGGACGCGCGGGCGCCACGGTCGCGACGGCGGGCTTGTCGCTCGCGGTCAGCGCGGGCTGGCTGCCGGTCGCGATATCGTCGATGTCGAGCATGAAGGCGCGCGCGCGGGCGGCGATGTCGACCCCGGTAGCGGGCAGCGGGCGTGCGTGCGCGGGCAGGCGGAGCCGCTGGCCGACGCGCAGGATATAGGGCTCGCTGAGCGCGTTGATCGTGACGATCTCGCCCCAGTCGGCACCATAGGCGCGCGCGATGCCGATCCCCGTCTCGCCCGCATCGACGCGGTGGTAGAGGCCGGCCGGGATGCGGAGCATCTGCCCGGCGCGAAGCGTGTAGGGCGGAGCAAGGTCGTTCTCCATCGCAATCGCGTCGGAGCCCGCGCCGGTCATCTCGCCGATCGAGCGCAGCGTATCGCCGGGGCGTACCGAATAGGTGCCGGCGGCGACCTGCCGCGCGTTGGTCGCGACGGGCTTCAGCGTCCAGGTCGGCTGCGCATCGCCCCCGACAACCTCGCCGAGCGGCGGGCGCTCATAGTCGCTCTCGCGTGCAGGCTGCGGCGGAGCGGCGCGCGGGGTCGGATCGCTCGACGCCGGAATGCAGCCCGCGAGCACCACGCAGCACAAGATCGGCCAGAGAAGATGGCGAGCGGCCCCCATCGCGCCTCTTTGCCAAAGCGCGGGCGCCAAGGCCAGCCGATTGATTAGGCTGCGCTATAGGCGCTCCGCAGCGCGGCGAGCGAGGTGTCGTGGGTCAGGTCGAGCTGGAGCGGCGTGACCGAGATATAATTGTCGTCGATCGCCTCGAGATCGCTGTCGTGGCCGGGGCTGTGCTCGATGCCGTGCAGACCGAACCAGTAATAGCGATAGCCGCGCGGGTCGGTGCCCTCGACGATCGAACTGCGGCCATAGTCGTGGAATCCCTGCCGCGTGACGCGGATGCCCTGCACTTCGGCCGCGGGGATGGCGGGGAAGTTGACGTTGATCAGCGTGCGCGGCGGCATGTCGTGATCGAGCAGCGGGCGCAGCACCTTGGCGCCCCATGCTTCGGCGGCTTCGAAGGGCACGCTGTCGCCCATGCCTTCCTTCGCATAGACCTGGCTGAGCGCGATCGAGCGGATTCCCGCCAGCGCGCCCTCGATCGCCGCCGAGACGGTGCCCGAATAGGTGATGTCGTCGCCGAGATTGGCGCCGCGATTGACCCCCGACAGGATCAGGTCGGGCTTTTCGGGCATCAGCTTGCCGATCGCCATCATCACCGAATCGGTCGGGGTGCCGCTGCACGACCAGCGGCGCTCGCCATGCTCGCGAATGCGCACCGGGCGCGACAAGGTGAGCGAGTGGCCGGCGCCCGACTGCTCTTCCGCAGGGGCGCAGACCCAGATATCGTCCGAAAGCTGGCGCGCGATCGCTTCCAGCACTGCCATGCCGGGGGCGTGATAGCCGTCGTCGTTGGTAAGGAGGATGCGCATTTTATTCTTTCACTTTTTCGTCACCCCGGACTTGATCCTGGG
>JACDQN010000059.1 GCA_015657575.1 Sphingopyxis sp. | reverse complement strand
TTGCGCGCTTCCCCAGATCAGATAGGCGCCCATCGCCGCGGAGATCACGTCGCCGACCACGGGCACCAAGCCGACGATCGCGTCGAGGCCCACCGGACGATTGATGCCGGGGATGACGAAGCTGCGTTCGAGGATGATTTCCAGCGTTTCGACGCGCTTGCGCAGCGCGGCGGGATCATTTCGGTTCGGAATCAGCGAATCGAAAATGGCGTCGGTGTCGGGGGTGGAAGGGGCCATCTGGGTCCTTTCGGAAGCGCTCGAAAGCGAAGCGCCGTGATTTAGTTGGGTGCGGCGATCATGCGATTCAATGGGTGCTGCGTCCGGGCGTTGGCGCGCAGCCCGGTCAGGCGCTGCGACGCGACCGACCAGCGGAGCGGCGTCGCGAGCGGAATGAACGGCGAATAGCGCGCGAGCACTGTCTCGGCTTCGGTCACCTGCACCGCGCGCTGGCCGGCGTCGATATTCACGGTCGCAAGGTCGATCAGATCCTGTGCTTCGCGATTGCACAGCGTGTCGCGCCGGCACGACAGGCGGCGGAGCGCCCAGATCGGATCGTCGTTCGGCATCGCCTCGTCGATCAGGCGGAGGTCGGCGGCGGCGGACATGCCGACACGCCGGCTGGGGACGCCGATCGCTTCGAAGTCCGCAGCGACATAGGCGAAAAGGATGCGTCCGCCGGGCGAATCGGGGACCGCGATGCGCAGCGGTTCGATGTCGCGTCCGCCGCTGCGCCACGCCTCGACCGCGCGGCGCGCCTGCACCTGCCGCGAGGCATCGTCATAGTCGCTCCACGCCGGAATCAGCGGTGCGGGGCCGGCGCCGCGCGTGTAGAGCGCGGGGCGCAGCGTCACCTGCGGCTGCCATTCGACGAGGCCGAAGGCCTGGATCAGGCGGTCGCGCCGGATCGCCCGGTTCAAGGCTTCGCGATTGGTGTCGGTGGCAAGAAAACCTTCGGCGCGGACGAAGGCGAGCCCGAACAGACCGGGGACCGGATCGACGACGAGCCGCGATCGGCCGATGTTCGACGCCGCGAAATAGGGGAGAGTCGAAAAACGGCCGCCGATCACGCCGTCGGCATAGCCGTTCTTGAACCGCGCCAAGGCGCGCGGGGCGGTAACGCCAAGGAGTTCGATCGACGCCGCGGGGTCGTTCGCGGCGGCTTCGGCGGCCGCCTGATCCTCCGCCAGCGGGTCGGGAACCGGCGACAGCAGCATCGCGCGGCCGATACGCTTTGCGCGCATCGGCCCCCAACCGCGATATTTGCCAACGATCGCCATCGAGGGCTGCGCAAGCAGTTCGAGCAGGCCCGGTTGCGGCACCGACAGGCGGATTTCGATGACGGTGTCGGTCATCGCCTTGACCGTCTCGATCTCGGGAAAATCGCTCTTGAGCATGTGCCGGCTGGCGGGGGCGCGATAGGATCGCAGGATGGCGGCGACATCCTCGGCCATCACCTTGCGCCCGTCGGCCCATTTCGCTCGCGCAGGCGGAAGATATAGCTGCGCCCGTCGGCGGTGACCGTCCAGCGCTCGGCGAGCCCCGGCTCGATCTGCCCCTCGCCGTCATAGCTGACGAGGCCTTGCGAGGTGGTGTCGAGCAGCGCGGCATTGGCGGCCGACAGCTCGCCGTTGATCGGATTGGCGGCGGGATTGAGCGGCCCGATCGCGGCGATGCGCACGGGCCCGCGCTCGCCGAACAGATCGCAGCCGGACAGGGTCAGCGCGAGGCTCGCCGCCGCCGCCAGCCGTGCCGCGGTGCGTCCATATCTGCCTCGTGCCGTCATTATCCGCCTTTTCGCTTGCACCCTGTAAGTCAATCATAACCATGTGCTGGCAAACGGGAATAGGGTGATCGAACTTAAGGGGCGGGCATGAGCCGCGAAGGCGAAGGGGTGGAAGGCGAGCTGGTCGCGCTGCGCATCGACGTCGCGGGGCGGACGCTCGGCCATGTCCGACGGCGGCTGTGCGTTGTACCGCACGATATCGACGCCGTGCTGGCGGAGGCGCCCGCGGATATGCCGCCCGCAGCGTCTGACGGCTGGCTGCTGCGTTCCTTGCCGCAATCGCGTCTCGCGACGCTGGAAGCGCGGACCGGAGCGTGGCTGACCGCCGTGCGTCAGCGCTATCCACGCCACTATATTCCGATGGATGGCGCGGGGTTCGACGATTGGTGGCAGGGCTTTTCGTCGAAAACGCGTTCGACCCTGTCGCGCAAGGCGCGGCGGCTCGCCGAACAGTTCGACGGCGGATTCGCGGTGCGAGCGTATCGAACGGCGGCCGAGATCGCGGAATTCATGTCTCTCGCGGCCGCATTGTCCGAGCGGACTTATCAGGCGCGGTTGATGCAGGCGGGATTGCCCACGGGCGAGGCCGACATCGCCGCGGCCGTTTCCGCGGCCGCCGACGATAATGTCCGCGCCTTCCTGCTCTTCGCCGGCGCGCGCGCGATCGCCTATCTCTATCTGCCGGTCGAGCAGGACATATTGGTCTATGCGCATCTCGGCTACGATCCCGGCTTCGCGGATCTGTCGCCGGGCACGGTGCTGCATGTCGAGGCGATGCGTATGCTTTATGCCGAAGGCCGCTTTCGCGCGTTCGACTTCACCGAGGGTGACGGCGCGCACAAGGCGCAGTTCGGGCGCGCGTCGGTCGCCTGCGCCGACGTGCTGGTTCTGCGCCCGACGCTGCGCAACCGCGCCGCGCTGGCGACGATGGCCGGTATCGACGGCTTCGCCGCGCGCAGCAGGGAGGTGCTCGACCGCATGGGATTGCGAGCCCGGGTCAAGGCGCTGCTGCGGCGCTAGAATTGCCCGGAGTGCTGGTGCGGACGGCGGGACTTGAACCCGCATACCCAGAGGATGGCAGATTTTAAGTCTGCTGCGTCTACCGATTTCGCCACGTCCGCTTGCCGCGCTTGGTCAAGCCGATGGGCCGATGCGGGTCAAGCGATGTTTGATGCTTCACGCTGGCGGAACGCTCGGCTAGACGGGCGGGCATGACAGCAGTTCTCGAAATTTCCGGCCTCGGAAAGACGTACAAGAGCGGGCATCAGGCGCTCTCCGGTGTGGACCTGACCATCGACAAGGGGGAGATTTTCGCGCTGCTCGGGCCGAATGGCGCGGGCAAGACGACGCTGATCAGCATCGTCTGCGGGATCGTTACGGCGAGCAGCGGCACGGTGACCGTCGGCGGCCACGACCACGCGCGCGATTATCGCGCATCGCGCACGATGATCGGGCTGGTACCGCAGGAACTGCACACCGACGCTTTCGAAAAGGTGATCACGACGGTCACCTTCTCGCGCGGGCTGTTCGGCAAGCCCAGCGATCCGGCTTTCATCGAGCGATTGCTGCGCGATCTGTCGCTGTGGGACAAGCGGAACAGCAAGATCATGGAATTGTCGGGCGGTATGAAGCGCCGCGTGATGATCGCGAAGGCGCTGTCCCACGAACCCGAAATCCTGTTCCTCGACGAGCCGACCGCGGGTGTCGACGTCGAGCTGCGCCGCGACATGTGGAACATGGTGCGGTCCTTGCGCGAGCGCGGGGTCACGATCATCCTGACCACCCACTATATCGAAGAGGCCGAGGAAATGGCCGACCGGGTGGGGGTGATCAGCCACGGCAGGCTGATCCTGGTCGAGGAAAAGAATGCGCTGATCAAGAAGCTCGGCCGCAAGACGCTGACGCTCAACCTTGCCGAGCCGCTCGCCGCGGTGCCGGACGAACTGGCGCAGTGGAAGCTCGCGCTCGCCGCCGAAGGTAATGAGCTGATCTATGAATTCGACAGCCAAGCCGAGGCGACGGGCGTGCCCTCGCTGTTGCGGCGGATGAGCGATCTCGGGATCGCGTTCAAGGATTTGCACACCAAGCAAAGCTCGCTCGAGGATATTTTCGTCGGGCTGGTGCACGAGACGAAGGTCGACCAGACAGAGACGGGGCAGGCGGCATGATTTCGAATTTCCGCGGTATCCGTTCGATCTATCTGTTCGAAATGGCGCGCTTCGGCCGCACCTTCTGGACCAGCCTGATGCTGCCCGTGATCACGACGACGCTTTATTTCGTCGTCTTCGGATCGGCGATCGGCAGCCGGATGAGCGACGTCAGCACGGTCCCCTATGGGGCGTTCATCGTCCCCGGGCTGATGATGCTGACGATGTTCACCGAAAGCATCAGCAACGCGAGCTTCGGCATTTACATGCCCAAATGGACGGGCACGATCTATGAAATGCTGTCGGCGCCAATGTCGCCGCTCGAGCTGCTCATCGCCTATGTCGGCGCGGCGGCGACCAAGTCGGTGATCATCGGCGCAATCATCTTTGCCACCGCGCACCTGTTCGTCGACGTGCAGGTTGCGCACCCGCTGTTGATGGTCGCCTTCATGATCCTGATGGCGGTGACCTTCTGCCTGTTCGGTTTCATCATCGGCATCTGGGCGCAAAGCTTCGAGCAGCTGCAGGTGATCCCGCTGCTCGTCGTCTATCCGCTGACCTTTCTCGGCGGCGCCTTCTATTCGCTCGACATGCTGCCCGCCGCGTGGCGCACGCTGACCCTGTTCAATCCCGTCGTCTATCTGATCAGCGGCTTTCGCTGGACCTTTTTCGGGCAGGGCGACGTCGGCATCGGCGTCAGCATGGGCGCGGTCGCGCTGTTCCTGACGCTGTGCCTTGTCGTGATTTTCTGGATGTTCCGGACGGGCTACCGGCTCAAGAACTGATGTCAGCGTCCCGAGCCGGCGCGATCGCGGCGCGCGGCGTCAATCGTTCAGACGCTCGCGCATTTCCTTGCCGGGTTTGAAATAGGGCACGTTTTTCGCCTTCACGGCAACGGGCGTGCCGGTGCGCGGATTGCGACCGGTACGCGATTCGCGACCCCGGGTCGAAAAGGCGCCGAAGCCGCGCAGTTCGACGCGGCCGCCATCGGCAAGCTGCTGGACGAT
>JACDQN010000058.1 GCA_015657575.1 Sphingopyxis sp. | reverse complement strand
GGGGTGACGAAGAATAGAAAATCCTCCCTGTCGCGCAGCGATGGGGAGGGGGACCGCGCCCGAAGGGCGTGGCGGAGGGGCGGCGACCTCGCGCCATTGCCCCTCCGTCAGCGCTTCGCGCTGCCACCTCCCCATGGCTTCGCCACAGGGAGGATCGAACGGCGGCAATGCGGTCGAAACCCGCCATTCGCATAGCGGGCTTCGAAAGACAGGACCGCCGTAGAATCAGGCCGCCTGCTTCGCCCGCTCGGTCATTTCCTGATTGAGCATCTCCGCCAGCAGGAAAGCCAGTTCCAGCGACTGCCCCGCGTTCAACCGCGGGTCGCAATGCGTGTGATAGCGATCGGCGAGGTCCATCTGCGTCACGTCCATCGCGCCGCCGGTGCATTCGGTGACATTCTGCCCAGTCATCTCGATATGGATGCCGCCGCCATGCGTGCCCTCGGCGCGGTGCACGGCAAAGAAGCCGCGCACTTCGGCCAGGATGCGCTCGAACGGGCGCGTCTTGTATCCGGTCGAGGTCTTGATGACATTGCCGTGCATCGGGTCGCACGACCAGACGACCGGGTGGCCCGATTCCTTCACCGCGCGCACCAACTTGGGCAGATGCGCCTCGATCTTGTCGTGACCGTAGCGGGTGATCAGCGTCATGCGGCCCGCAACATGACCCGGGTTCAGCGTATCGAGCAGGCGCAGCAGCACGTCGGGCTCGAGGCTCGGCCCGCACTTCATGCCCACCGGATTGCCGATGCCGCGCAGATATTCGATATGCGCCGACCCCTCGAAGCGGGTGCGGTCGCCGACCCACAGGAAATGGCCCGACGTGTCGTACCAGCCGCCGGTCAGGCTGTCCTGCCGCGTCAGCGCCTGCTCATAGGGGAGCAGCAGCGCCTCATGACTGGTGTAGAAGCTGGTGCCCTTGATCTGCGGCACCGTTTCGGGGGTCACCCCGCACGCTTCCATGAAGGCGAGCGCTTCAGAGATGCGCGCCGCGGTTTCCTGATATTTCTTCGCCCACGGGCTGCGGTCCATGAAATCGTGCGTCCACGCGTTGACCTGATGCAGGTTCGCATAACCGCCCCCGGCGAAGGCGCGCAGCAGGTTCAGCGTTGCCGCCGACTGGTTATACGCCTTGACCATGCGTTGCGGGTCGGGCGCGCGGCCTGCCGCCTCGAACGCGATGTCGTTGATGATGTCGCCGCGATAGCTCGGCAGCGATACGCCATCCACATCCTCCATATCGGCCGAACGCGGCTTGGCGAACTGGCCCGCCATGCGGCCGAGCTTCACGACCGGCATCTTCGATGCAAAGGTCAGCACGACCGCCATCTGGAGCAGCACGCGAAAGGTGTCGCGAATATTGTTCGGATGGAATTCGGCAAAGCTTTCGGCGCAGTCGCCGCCCTGGAGCAGGAAAGCCTTGCCCTCGGCGACGCGGCCAAGCTCGCTCGTCAGGTCGCGCGCCTCGCCCGCAAAGACCAGAGGAGGATAGCCGGCGAGTTCCTTTTCCGTCGCGGCGAGCGCCGCGTCGTCGGAGTAGGTCGGAAGTTGGCGGGCTTCATGCGAGCGCCAGCTGTGCGGTTGCCAAGGTTGCGTCATAATGATCGTCTTTACGTGTTTCTGTCGAAAAATGCGAATCGCGCGCCGCAATGGCGCGAACGCGTGCCAGACGCAAGTCGTTGAAAATTAGTTTCAAAAGCAACTATTCGCAGCAATGCTTCACCCGGTACCCAAAAAATGTTAATTTGTGCCAATCCACTGCACGAAAATCACCACGTGCGGATCAAGGCATTTGGCAATCGGTAACGTTATGCACATAGGGTCCATGTGGGACCGCGACGCGAAAAAAAGAAATTCTATGGCGAATTTCGATCCGACCTGGTTCGGCTATGGGGCTCTCGTCGTGCTGCTCGCGGCAAGCCTGGTCGCGCGTATCGATCATGTGCGGTTCGGTTTGGCGGTCGCGGCGCTGCTGGCGCTTCCCGTTGCGATTCTCGGTTGGCGCGGCGGCGGCTTTACGCTGCTGATCCTCGCGATTCTGCTCGTCAATCTCGGACTGATCGCCCGGCTCTGGCTCGGCAATGCCAAGGTCAGCTTCTCTTCGGAGGAACAGGAACTGCGCCAACGCCATTTCGCGCGGCTCGCTCCGGCGGACGCGCGCGCGCTGATCGATCAGGGACATTGGATATCGGCCAAGCGCGGTGAGGTGCTCATCCGCGAGAATCAGGCGGCGCCCAGTCTCTTCTTCCTCGCGGAGGGGGCCGCGCTGATCCAGCGCGACGGTGCCGACGTCGGCGTGCTCGACGACGGCGCCTTGATCGGTGAAGCGACGGTGATGGACGGATCGCATGCGACCGGTACGGTGACGCTGTCGACCAACGCGCGGCTGTGGTTCGTGCCCGCGGCCGCCCTGCGCGCCTATCTCGCCGCCAATCCCGCGATCGCGGGGGCGGCTGCACGAGGGGTTCGCCCGCGCGCTCCGTGGAAAGCTGGCCAGCGCCAATGCGCGCATTGCCGACCGGCGCCGTGTC
>JACDQN010000057.1 GCA_015657575.1 Sphingopyxis sp. | reverse complement strand
GACGCGATCGACAACCCCAGCCGCATCGGCGGCCTGTTCATCGAACGCGCGATGGTGCGCGCGTCGGACAAGCTCAGCCTGCTGTCGGCCGAAGCGCCGATCCACCAGCCGGTGATGACCGACGGCTCGGCCTTCTTCCAGCTGGAAGAGGAACTGCGCAACGCCTTCGAAATGACGATCGTGGACATTCCGCGTCAGGTTTTGATCCCCTTCCCGCACCTCGTGTCGGAAGTGGGCACGATCTTGCTGGTCAGCGACGTCACGCTCGCCTCGGCGCGCGATACGATCCGCCTCCTGTCGTGGTTCAAGCAGAATGTGCCCGGCGCCCGCGTCATATTGGTGGCGAACAAGTTCCAGAGCACGGTCGGCGAACTGTCGCGCAAGGAGTTTGAATCGTCGATCGAACGCAGCATCGACATCACGATTCCGTTCGACCCCAAGCTGGTGAGCCAGGCGGCGAAACTCGGCAAATCCTATGCCGAAATCTGCAAGGGCACCAAGGCGGCGGGCGTCTGGACGAGCCTGATGCGCCTCGTGCTCGACGGCGCGGACGATGCTGCTGACGAGGCGCCGGCCGCAACGGCGAAAGCAAAGTCGAGCGGCTCGCTGCTCGGCAAGCTCAGCCTGATGACGAAAAAGGGCGCGAAATAAGAACGTGACGGTGGCCGGCTCGTCCGGTTGCCTTCGGCTTCCCGCACCCGGATTGGACGAACCAAGACCATGAACATGTCAGTGATCCTTATCGTCGGTGCCGCCTTCCTGGCTTTCGCCCTGCTCGTGATCCTCCTCGGCGGCCCGTCCGTCGGCAAGGCGAAAAGCCGGCGCCTCGCCAATGTGAAGGATCGCCACGCCGCATCGACCGAAGCGGTGGTCGCGGCGCAGATGCGGAAGACGATCGCATCGGGCAGCGGCGGCAACGCCCGCTTGTCCAGCCTGATGCCGCGCCGCGAACTGATGGAATTGCGGCTGCGTCGGACAGGGAAGAACTGGAACGTCAGCCAGTTCATGTTCTGGTGCATGGGGATGTTCGTCGTCGTCGCGGGCGGCCTGCTCGCGGTGCGCGCGCCCTTCGGTCTCGCGCTGCTCATCGGCCTGATGATCGGCGTCGGCCTGCCCTACATGTATGTCGGACGGCTGATCAACAAACGCGTCTCGGCGTTCAACACCCGCTTCCCCGACGCGATCGACCTGCTCGTCCGCGGCCTGCGCTCGGGTCTCCCCGTCACCGAAACCTTCCAGGTGGTGAGCCAGGAGCTTCCCGGTCCGGTCGGCGAGGAATTCAAGGGCGTAGTCGAACGCATCCGCATCGGCAACACGATGGAGGCGGCGCTGCAGGAATCGGCCGATATGCTCGGCACGCCCGAATTCCAATTCTTCTGCATCACGATCGCGATCCAGCGTGAAACCGGCGGCAATCTCGCCGAAACGCTCGCCAACCTCTCGGACGTGCTGCGCAAGCGCGCCCAGATGAAGCTCAAGATCAAGGCGATGTCGTCCGAAGCCAAGGCTTCGGCGTGGATCGTCGGCGCGCTGCCGTTCTTCGTGTTCGGCATCGTGTGGATGATGAACCCCGAATATCTGCAAGGCTTCTTTTTTGAAGAGCGCCTGATCATCACCGGACTGGGCGGTCTCGCCTGGATGGGCATCGGCGTCTTTATCATGTCGCGCATGATCAGCTTCGAAATCTGAGGGAGGGCGAACCGATGAACAGCAACCTCCTTCTCTCCGCCTTCACCGGGGCCCAACAGGGCCCTACGCTGATGGGCATCGACATCGTCTGGGTCGCGACGATGATGTCCGCGGTCGGCGTCTTCGCGGTCATTCTCGCCATCTATGGCGCGATGACCGTGCGCAATCCGATGGCGCGCCGTGTCAAGGCGCTGAACGAACGCCGCGAACAGCTGAAAGCCGGCATCACCGCCTCGACCGCCAAGCGCCGGGCAAAGCTGGTTCGCAAGAACCAGACCGCCGACAAGATGCGGACCTTCCTCGGGCGCCTGCAGGTGCTGCAGGAAAGCCAGATCAAGGAAGTACAACAAAAGCTGGCGCAGGCAGGGATCCGGTCGAAGGATCTGGCCGTCGCGGTCATTTTCGGCCGCATGGTGCTGCCGATCGTGTTCGGCGGCATCGCGGCCTTCCTCATCTATTGGGTCGATATGTGGCCCGATATGACGCCGATGAAGCGCTCGGGTTTTACCATGGCCGCGCTGATCCTCGGCTACAAGGCGCCCGATTTGTTCGTCGACAACAAGCGGCAAAAGCGCACCGATGCGATCCGCAAGGGCCTTCCCGACGCGCTCGATCTGCTCGTCATCTGCGCCGAAGCCGGCCTGACCGTCGACAGCGCCTTCTCGCGCGTGTCGAAGGAACTGGGCCGCGCCTATCCCGAACTGGGTGAGGAGTTCGCGCTGACCTCGATCGAGCTGGGCTTCCTGACCGAGCGCCGTCAGGCGTTCGAAAATCTCGCCTATCGCGTCAATCTGGAATCGGTGAAGGGCGTGGTCACGACCATGATCCAGACCGAGAAATATGGGACGCCGCTCGCCAGCGCGCTGCGCGTCCTGTCGGCTGAATTCCGCAACGAACGCATGATGCGTGCCGAAGAAAAAGCGGCGCGTCTGCCCGCGATCATGACGGTGCCGCTGATCCTGTTCATTCTGCCGTGCCTGTTCATCGTCATTCTCGGCCCCGCGGCCTGTTCGCTCAGCGACGCGATGTCGGGCGGCAGCTTCGGCGGCGGCGGGGGCTGAGCCGGCCGCAATGCAAAACCAGGGGGGCGGGAGCAATCCCGCCCCTTTTCGTTCAGGCGACCTGCTGCTCGATCGCGCCGAAGATGCTGTGGTGGCGGTCGTCGTCCATCCAGATGCGCACCGTATCGCCCTTTTGCATGAACGGCGTCTTGGGTTCCCCCTGCCGGATCGTCTCGACCGTCCGCACTTCGGCCAGGCAGCTATAGCCAAGCCCGCCTTCGCTGATCGGCTTGCCCGGACCACCGTCGGCATCGCGGTTGGACACCGTGCCCGATCCGATGATCGTGCCCGCTCCCAGATCGCGCGTTTTCGCGGCATGGGCGATCAACGCGCCGAAATCGAAGGTCATGTCGACCCCCGCGTCGGCGCGGCCGAGCGGCTGGCCGTTGAGGTCGACCGACAATGTGCCGTGCAGCTTGCCGTCCTTCCAGCGATCGCCGAGCGCGTCGGGGGTGACGAACACCGGCGACATCGCGCTCGACGGTTTCGACTGGAAGAAACCGAAACCCTTGGCGAGTTCGGCGGGGATCAGCCCGCGCAGCGACACATCGTTGGTCAGGCCGACGAGCAGGATATGCTCGCGCGCGGTCAATGCGTCGATGCCCGCGGGAACGTCGCCGGTGACCACGACGACCTCGGCTTCCATGTCGCAGCCCCAGGCGGGATCGCCGAGCGGGATCGGATCGCGGGGGCTGAGAAACCGGTCGCTGCCGCCTTGATACATCAGCGGATCGTGCCAGAAGCTGTCGGGCATTTCGGCG
>JACDQN010000056.1 GCA_015657575.1 Sphingopyxis sp. | reverse complement strand
CTGGGCCCAGGTCAACGGCCGCAATGCGCTGACCTGGGAACAGAAGTTCGCGCTGGACGTCTGGTATGTCGACAATCGCAGCCTGTGGCTCGATATTCGCATCCTGCTGAAGACGGCGGGCAAGGTCGTCCGGCGCGACGGGATCAGCGCGGCGGGTGACGCCACGATGCCGCGTTTCGAAGGGTCGGGAAAGTCATAGCGACAGAATGCGTCACGGCCGCCCCCGACTGTTCGACCATTTCCCAGACGGTTGAGGTCATGCCGCACCGATGACGTCTAGGGACAGGATGGTTGCGGACGGCCCCTTATTGGTGCAATCACGCACCGCAGAATCTAGGAGTTTCCGGTGATTTCACCGAGTGTTTGCCTTTTGTGTCATGCGCCGTCGACGACCGCCCCGCTCCAGCGTGGCATATTGTTGGTGCATAGCTGCCCGAATTGCGGGCTGAACTATGGGGAAACCGACGAGGCGTCGGCGACGCTGGAGGCGGGATCGGTCGATACCAGCCCGCATCATTTTTCCACGCTGCTCACCCAGTCCGAAGCTCTGGCGCCGGCGTTGGCCGGCCTCGTCGAAGGGCGTATGGCGGCGTTCGTGGAGCGATTGGGCGAAAAGCCCCGCCATTGGCTGGAAATCGGACCCGGCAGCGGCCTGCTCAGCGCGATCGTTGCCCGCCACGGAGGAAGCTGGCGTGGCTGCGAGATCGACGCCGATATGGCGGCCGAGATGATGGCGCGCGGGCTCGATGTCGTGCAGGCGGATTTCTCCGCGATCGACCCGGCAACGCTGTTCACGCCCGAAGTTGCGGCGCAGGGTGGCTTCGACATGCTGTTCCTGTCGCAGGTGTTCGAGCATGTTCGCAACCCCGATCGCTTTCTGGACAACGCGTATGCCGCGCTCCGGCCCGGCGGCGTCATCTATATCGACGTGCCCAACGATGGCGGGCTGACCGCGATCATCCGTCGCCTGAACAAATGGGGCGGCACCTATGGCGAGGTCGTGCCGCCCTATCATATGATCGCCTATGGGGCGAAAACGCTGGGCTATGCGCTGGAACAGGCGGGCTTCGAGAAGGTTTCGGTTTCGACAGCGGCCTATAATGATGCGGTCTATGGTCTCGCGCATGCCCGCATCCACCGGAGCTCGAAATTCCAGACGCTATGGACGCTGTCGGGAATTGTCGGCCTCGGCGGCAATCTGGTGGCGATGGCGCAGCGGCCGCTGGGCGGCGGAGACGCTGCCGCATGCTGATCGAGTTCGTCGGCAATGTGATTACCCAGCCGTTCGGCCGCCTTGCCCGCCTGCTTCCGCAGCAAGAGGTCAAGGTCGCGCATCATGGCATCGATCAGACGATGCAGGTTCTGCTGGGCGCCAGCGCGGCCGATGTGCTGATCGTCCATCTGACGCCCGACCATTTTCTAAGCACAGGACGCGACGACGCGGCAGCGGTCGCATTGATGCAGGCGCATTGCGACGCGATCGAACGCTTTGCGGCGGCGAACCGCGCGGTGATCGTCGTCAATACGCTTGCTGCGCCGGTGCACCGGCTGGTCGGGAGCGACCATATCGCGCGGCTTCGCCTGACGGCGCGGCTCAACGAGATGCTGCTCGCCTGCGCCGAGCGGACGGGCCGGGTCAGCATCGCCGACGTCGCCGGCGTGCTGGCGCGGCAGGGGCATGACAAGGCGATCAGCGCGGCCAATGCGGCGATGATGCGGATGCCCTATACCAGCCACGCGCTGCCGGCGCTGCTCGACGAATATGCACGCGTGATCCGCGAGCGGTTCGTGGTGCGCAAGAAGGTGCTGCTGCTCGACGCCGACAATACGCTGTGGGGCGGGGTGGTCGGCGAGGATGGGGTCGAGGGGATTCAGGTCGATGACCAATATCCCGGCATCCTGTTCCGCAATTTCCAGGCCGAGCTGATGGCGCTGCGCGCGAGCGGGCTGCTGCTCGCGCTGGTCACCAAGAACAACGAGGCCGATGTGCGCGAGGCGTTCGACAAGCGCGACATGCCGCTGCGCTGGGACAGTTTCGCCGCGATCCGCGCGAACTGGGATCCGAAGAGTGCGAACATCGCCTCGATCGCCGAGCAACTGAACGTCGGGGTCGATTCGATGCTCTTCATCGACGACAATCCGGTCGAGATTGCCGAGGTCGCCGCGCGCTTTCCGCAGCTCGCGTCGCGCCAGTTCGACATTCGCGAGGCGGCCGACGCGGCGGCCTGGCTGGCGGCGCTGCCCGATGTCGGCACCTGGTCGCCCTCGACGGAGGATCTCGCGAAGTCCGAGCAATATCGGCAGGAAGCCGTGCGGCAGGAGCTCGCGGCGGCGGCAACCTCGATCGAGGATTATATCGCCTCGCTCGGCATCGTCGTCGAAGCCGGGATCAACCGCGCCGATCATGTGAAGCGGATCGCCCAGCTCACCAACAAGACCAATCAGTTCAACCTGACCACGCGCCGCTATTCCGAAGGCGATATATTGGCCGCGATGGACGAGGGGCAGGTGTTCGACTTTCGTGTCCGCGACCGCTTCGGCGACATGGGCATCATCGCGGTCGCGGTGGTGCGCGGCGGCGAGATCGAGGCGTTTCTGATGAGCTGCCGCGCGCTGGGGCGGAAGATCGAGGATGACATTATCAAATATGTCGTGTCGAAGGCGCCCGACCCGCGTTTGACGGCCTGTTTCATCCGGACCGAGAAGAACCCGATGGTCGCCGATTTCTATGACCGGATGGGCTTTTCGCTCGTCGGCAACGATAATGCGGTTCGTCGCTATCTCCACGACAATGACGACGACTATGAACTGACCAATGAAGTGATAGAGGTTTCCTGATGCCCGACGTTTCCCAGATCACCGCCGACGCGCTCGCCACCGTGCTTGAAAATGTCGAAACCGAAACGCCGATCGAACTCGACGCGTCGACGAACATCTTCGACGCGGTCGACAGCTTCACGATCGTCGACCTGCTGCTCGAAACCGAGGGCCGGATCGAGGCGGCGACGGGCCGCTATGTGCCGCTCGCCGACGAAACAATCTTCGACGCCGAAAAATCGCCGCTGAAGAACTGGTCGAGCTGGACCCAATATGTGGAGAAATGCATTGCAGGGTGAAGCCGAACGCGCCGAACTGCGGTTCGCCAACGCCGCGATCCGCGGTATCGTCACCACCGTGGGCGACCGCATGGTCGAATTCGCCGCCGAAGCCCCCGGCATGGGATTGAGCGAGGCCGAAGTCGCGCGGCTTCAGCGCGCGATCGGGCTCAACCGCCGCCAGATCGTGTCGGGCGACGAGACGACGTCCGACCTGTGCGCCCATTCGGCGCGCCGGCTGTTCGAGGGCTGCGGCATCACCGCCGACCAGTGTCAGGGTCTGATCTTCGTGACGCAGACCCCCGATTATGCGGCGCCGGCGACCGCGATTTCGCTCGCGACGCGGCTCGGCATGCCGGTCACCTCGCTCGCCTTCGACGTGCGGCTGGGGTGCAGCGGCTTCGTCTATGGCCTTGCGATGGCATACAGCCTGGTCGAATCCGGGCTCAATCGCGTGCTGCTGTGCGTCGGTGACGTGGCATCTAAATTCGTCGACCCGACCGACCATGCGATCGCGCCGATCATGGGCGATGCGGGCGCTGCGATCCTGATCGAGCGCAAGCCGTCGGCCGCCAGCTTCCAATTCTATTCGGACGGCAACGGCGAGCGCGCGCTGATCATCCCGAATAGCGGGGTTCGCAAGACGCCGGAGGACGAGGGGATGCCGGCGCTGATGCACATGGATGGGGCATCGGTGTTCAACTTCACGCTGCAGCGCGTGCCGTCGATGATCACCGACATATTGGAATATGGTGCGAAAGAACCCGACGCGATCGATTATTTCGTGCTGCACCAGCCGAACAAATATATTCTGAAAAACATCCAGAAGCGGATGAAGGTCGATGACGCCAAGCTGCCGTCCGACACTCAGTCGGTATATGGCAACCAGAACAGCGCGTCGATCCCGGGCACGATCTCCGGCTTCCTGTCCGAAGACTATTCCACTCGCCGCCTGACCTCGCTGTTCGCGGGGTTCGGCATCGGCCTCAGCTGGGCGGCCGCGATCGTCGAAACCGACAATATCTACGCCCCCGCGACCTTCACCGGAATCAAGGATTGACCCATGGATAGCGCCACCTTCCTCGCCAAAGTCGCCGAAGTGCTCGACTATGACGGCGACATCACCCGCGGTCAGAATCTCGAAGACATCGACATGTGGGATTCGCTGGGCATCCTGTCGATCGTCGAATTGCTCGAGGAATTGGGCGCCGAGGTCGATATCGACACGATCAACAATCTGAAGACCACGGACGAGCTGATCGCGCTCACGGGCGGCGCCGTCAATGACTGAGGCGGCGGACGCGGCGCGTCCGCATGCGCTGATCGTCGGCGCGTCGAGCGGCATCGGCGCAGCGCTGGCCGAGCGGCTGGCCGCCGACCATCAAGTGTCGCTGCTCGCGCGGCGGACCGACCGGCTGGACGCGCTCGCGGGCGCGAACGGCACCGCCTATGCCTGCGACGTCGCCGACAGCGAGGCGCTGACCGAGACGATCAAGGCCGCGGTCGCGGCGAACGGCAAGATCGACCGTTTCGTCTATTGCGCCGGGCGCCAGCTCATCAAACCGCTGCGCGCGGTGTCGGCGGCCGACATGGCCGACGTCGTCAATGTGAACCTGACCGGCGCGCTGGTCAGCGCCGCCGCCTTTGCCAGCCCGCGCAACGCGCATGCGGACTCGGTCTTCTGCGTGATCTCGTCGATCGCGGCGCAGCGCCCCGAACCGGGCATTCTCGCTTATTCGGCGGCGAAGGCCGGGCTCGATGCGCTGGTCCACGGGCTCGCGCGCGAATGCGCGCCGAAGCGAGCGGTCGGAATTGCGCCGGGCTGGCTCGACACCGAAATGACGCAGGCGCAGCCCCATGTGTATAACGCGGAGTTTCGCGAGAAGCTGGCGGCCTCGACCCCGCGCGGCATCGCGACGGTGACCGAGGTCGTCGACCTTGCGATGTTCCTGATGTCCGATGCCGCGCGCAGCATCACCGGCCAGACGGTGACGATCGACGCCGGCGCGTCGCTGTGATCCGCGTTCACCATGTCGGCTATGTCGTCCGCGACCTTGACGCCTATGCCGCGTCGCTGCCGGGGCTGACGCTCGAAAAAGAGGTGGTGGACCCGGTCCAGAATGCGCGCATCGCCCTGTATCAGGTCGGCGACGCGTCGCGGATCGAACTGATCCAGCCGCTGGGTGAAGGCGCCTTCACCTGGGCGCATCTTGACCGCGCCGGGGAAGGGCTGCACCATATTTGTTATGAAGGCGTCGGCGCCGATGCGATCGACGATTACCTGCGGCAGCACCGGCTGATGCGCGTGCGCGGCCCCGTTCACGCGGTCCTGTTCGACCGCGACGTCGTCTTTGCGGTGACGCGTCAGCGCGCGATTGTGGAGTTTATTCTATGAGCAGGATCCTGTTGATCGGCGGCGGCGGCTTTGCCAAGGAAGTCCATGAAATCGCGGACCTTAATGGCCATGAAGTGATCGGCTATGTCGCCGACGCGCCGGGGGTGGCGAAACTGCCGCACCTGGGCCCGGTCGAGGCGATCGCGGAGCTGAAATCGCAGTTCGACCATTTCGTCATCGCCTTTGGCGCCGTCGACCGCAAATCGCTCGCGCGGCGCGCCGAACTGATCGGCCGGATCGACCATCTCGGCCTGAGCAGCGTCGCGCTCGTCTCACCGCATGCGACGATCTCGCGCGGGGCCGAGGTCGCGCCGGGCGCGGTCGTCGCGCATGGCGTCGTGGTCAGTGTCGATGCGAAGATCGGAGCGCATGCGATCCTCAACAGCGCGGCGGTGGTCGGGCATGACGCGGTGATCGGCGAACGCGCGATCGTCGCGCCTTGCGCTTTCGTCGGCGGCGCGGCGGTGATCGGCGGCGACAGCCTGCTCGGTCCCAATGCGGTCGTGCTCGAAGGGCGTAATGTCGGCCGCAACGTCATCGTCTCGCTCGGCAGCCTGGTGCTGCGCGATGTGGCCGAGGGGATGACCGTCCTGCCGACGCGCTCGCAGGCGCGCCACTAAGCCAGAGCGGTCAGGCGGGCGTGGCCCCTAGCGCGCCAAATTCGCGAAACCAGTCCACGAAGCGCGGGACGCCGACGTCGATGCCTGTCGACGGCCGATAGCCGAGATCGTCGCCGATCGCTGCGATGTCGGCGAAGGTCGCGGGGACGTCGCCATCCTGCATCGGCAGCATGTTGAGCTGCGCCGTCCGGCCGCACGCCTTTTCGATCGTGGCGATCAACGCCATCAGCGGCTCGGGACGGTTGTTGCCGATGTTATAGATGCGGTGCGGGGTGAGGAAACCGCCGGGCTTTTCGGCGCCGTCGTCGGCAGGCGGATTGTCGAGGCTGGCGATCACCCCCGCGACAATATCGTCGATATAGGTGAAGTCGCGGCTCATATCGCCATGATTGTAGACGTCGATGGGCCGGCCGGCGAGGATGGCGGCAGTGAATTTCCACAGCGCCATGTCGGGGCGTCCCCACGGCCCATAGACGGTGAAGAAGCGCAACCCCGTCTGCGGCACGCGAAAGAGATGGGCATAGGTCTCGCTCATCAGCTCGTCGGCGCGCTTGGTCGCGGCATAGAGCGAGATCGGGTGATCGACGCGGTCCTCGACGCGAAACGGCATCGCCTTGTTGGCGCCATAGACCGATGAGGAAGAGGCATAGACCAGATGGCGGACGCCGCGATGCCGCGCGAGTTCCAGCATGTTGACGTGCCCGGCCAGGTTCGAGCGCACATAGGCGCCGGGATTGTCGAGCGAGTAGCGCACCCCCGCCTGTGCCGCGAGGTGAACGATGCGGTCGAACTCCGCCTGCGCGAGCGCTGCGGCAAGCCCGGCGTCGTCGCCGATGTCGACGCGGTGCATGGTGAGGCGATCGCCGCCAAGACGCACCAGTTCGGCAATCCGTGCCTCCTTCAGGGCAACCGGGTAATAATCGTTGAAATTGTCGATGCCGATCACCTGCTCGCCGCGCGCGAGCAGATGGGCGGCGACATGCATGCCGATGAAGCCGGCGATTCCGGTGACGAGAATAGCCATGATCAGCCTTCGATAGTTTCCCGCGCGGGGAATCCCAGCGGATTTTCCGGCTGCCACCGCCACGAGGAAGCGCACATCGCGTCGATGGCCAAGCCGGCACGCCGACTGAGACGTTGCGTTGACTTGTGGGTGCCGGCATCGCTGCTCGTGATATCGCCGGGCCGGCGCAGCGCGATTTCGTCCTCGACGGCAAGCCGCGCGCGATTGCCGAACTGGTTCGCCCGGCCGAGTGCGACAACGGAGCTGTTGGAGAAATTGTCAAAGACGCAGACGACGTGACCCTCCGCGAGCCGCCGCACGAGCGTGTGGCTGCCGATATAGCCCGCACCGCCGGTGACAAAGACCTTCATTTTTCCCAATCCTTCGAACCCTTGCGATCATCGCACGAAGGTCGGAAACAGCGGGTTAACTTGAACTTTCGCGTCTCGAAATCATTCGGTGGACCGTGATCGCCGAAGCGGATAGATGCGCGAGCAATCGAACTGCCCCGCGTTGGGTCAGGGGCCATTGAGGAAGAAAATGACGAAGAAAGCGCTTATTACGGGCATCACTGGCCAGGACGGCGCCTATCTGGCCGAACTGCTGCTCGCCAAGGGCTATCAGGTTCATGGCGTGAAACGCCGTTCGTCGTCGTTCAACACCGGCCGCATCGACCATATCTATCAGGACCCGCACGAGAGCGGCGCCAAGCTGCACCTTCACTATGGCGACATGACCGATTCCACGAACCTGATCCGGATCGTGCAGGAGGTCGTGCCCGACGAAATCTACAACCTTGCGGCGCAAAGCCACGTGCAGGTCAGCTTCGATACGCCCGAATATACCGCCAATGCCGATGCCGTCGGCACGCTGCGCCTGCTCGAGGCGGTCAAAATCCTGGGACTGACGGACAGGACGCGCTTCTATCAGGCCTCGACGTCTGAACTGTACGGGCTGGTCCAGGAAGTGCCGCAGCGCGAAACGACGCCTTTCTATCCGCGCTCGCCCTATGCGGCCGCAAAGCTTTATGCCTATTGGATAACGGTCAATTATCGCGAAGCCTATGGCATGTTCGCGTCGAACGGCATCCTCTTCAATCATGAAAGCCCGATCCGCGGTGAGACCTTCGTGACGCGCAAGATCACGCGTGCGGTGTCGGCGATCTACCTTGGCATCCAGGATCGGCTGTGGCTCGGCAATCTCGACGCGCAGCGCGACTGGGGCCATGCGCGCGACTATGTCGAAGGAATGTGGCGCATCTTGCAACACGACCGCCCCGACGATTTCGTGCTCGCGACCGGCCAGACCCAGACCGTCCGACTGTTCGTCGAGCGCGCCTTTGCCCATGTGGGCGTCACGCTCGACTGGCAGGGTGAGGGTGTCGACGAACGCGGCATATGTGCCAACACCGGCAAGACGCTGGTCGAGGTCGATGCGCGCTATTTCCGCCCGACCGAGGTCGACCTTCTGATCGGCGATCCGACCAAGGCGAAAACCGATCTGGGCTGGGAAGCAACGACCAGTTTCGAGCAGCTTGTCACCGACATGATGGAGGCCGACCTCAAGACCGTCGCGCGCGAGGCCGAGCATCGCCGCGTCGACGAGGAAAGCGCATTGTTGCCGCGCGCGGCGCCTGACATGGCCGCATATGATCTTGTCGGCCGCCGTGTATGGGTCGCCGGTCACAAAGGCATGGTCGGGCAAGCGCTGGTCCGCCGACTGGAGCGGGAGAATTGCGAGATCATCGCCCCGCGCGAGCGCGTCGACCTTCGCCGTCAGGCGGCCGTCGAAACATGGATGCGGGAGGCGAAGCCCGACCTGATTTTCGTCGCGGCGGCAAAGGTCGGGGGAATTCACGCCAACGATACGTTGCCCGGCGAGTTCCTCTACGACAATCTGATGATCGAGGCGAACATCATCGAGGCGGCGCGCCATGCCGGCGCATCGAAGCTCGTCTTTCTGGGCTCGTCGTGCATCTATCCAAAATTCGCGCCGCAGCCGATGACCGAGGATGCTTTGCTGACCGGGCCGCTGGAGCCGACGAACGAGTGGTATGCGGTCGCGAAAATCGCGGGCATCAAGCTCTGTCAGGCCTATCGCAAGCAATATGGCCTCGATTTCATTTCGGCGCAGCCGACGAATCTTTACGGCCCGTTCGACAATTTCGACCTGACGTCCAGCCATGTTCTGCCCGCGCTGATCCGCAAGGCGCATGAGGCAAAGCTTGCGGGCGCGGAAACATTCACGATCTGGGGCAGCGGCACGCCGCTTCGCGAATTCCTCCACGTTGACGACCTTGCCGACGCGCTTGTTTTTCTCGCCCGCAATTATTCTGCGCCGGACATAGTCAACATCGGCAGCGGTGCAGAGGTCGCGATCGGTGATCTTGCCGATATAATCGGTCGCGCGGTCGGTTTCGAAGGAGAGATCATTCGCGACGCCTCCAAACCCGACGGAACGCCGCGCAAACTGCTCGATACGTCAAAACTTGAAGCTTTGGGCTGGCGTGCTTCCATCGATCTGAGATCGGGTATCGAAAGCGTCTATAGCTGGTATCGGGAGGCGCTGACCAAAGCGTAAAGAATGTTGAGCGCTTTGCCCGCTCATAGCGGGAGCTTTCGCATTTGAAGTAGAGCAGGTCGGCCCGTAGCTCGCAAAGCCCGGCTGGCGATCGAACGGGGCGAGGAGGTGGGTTTCGAATTCGGCGCAGATTGTATGGCTCGCGCCGCGAACCGCGCTTCAGGGAGCCAAAGGATCGTATCGGCGAACTGCGCCACGAGCGACGGATTGTGCATAGTGACAGCGCAAGCTTGAAATACTTCCAGGGATGGCTTTGCGCCACCCGTTCTAGGCCGTGTTGACAAAAGGGATTCCCAACTGCGCCGGGTTCTTATTCAAGGCTGCTCTTTGGGGAGCAGTCATGGGTCGCGGGGATTTGTCGGATGAGAAATGGGGACTGATCGGGCCGCTGCTGCCGTCTGAGCGGGGGCGTTGGCACGACCGGCCGGCGACAATCGGCGTTTTCTCAACGGCGTGCTTCATGTGTTACGGGTGGGTTGCCTCTGGCGGGACATGCATGAGCGGTATGGCAAGTGGAACTCGGTCTATGTCCGGTTCCGGCGCTGGCCGAGCAAGGCATTCGGGACGCCCTGCTGCAAACGCTGGTCGATCTGGGGCTCACCGACGACTGGCAGCACATGATTGACAGCACCACGGTTCGCGGTCACGTCTCGGCGATGGGCGGAAAAGGGAGCTCGTGCGCAGGCTTTTGGTCGATCACGCTGCGGCTTTACGAGCAAGGTCCACGCCCGCTGTTACAATCAAGGACGTCCTATCGGATTCATCCTGACCGGCGGCGAGGCATCGGATTACGCGGCGTCGATGACCTGATGGCCTTGCCGCTACCTACGCCAAAGGCGCTTCTCGCCGACAAGGGTTACGGTGGCGACCGGTTCCGCGAAAACCTGCTTCTGCGCGGCATCCTGCCCGTCATCCCCCCCAACGATCAAACCGGAAGGTCCCGGTCCACCCGGACTATCGGCGCTACAAAGACCGCAACCGGATCGAACGCTTTCGGCAAGAGGAAACAACAACGCCGCATCGCAACCCGCTACGACAAGACCGTCCTCTCGTTCGAGAGCTTCCTCAATCTTGCGGCTGCACGCCTATGGCTGAAGTCTTTATCAACGCCGCCTGGCGGATACGTCGATTGGATAACCATTCGGGTTGTCCGATTGCCAAAGCCAGCTGCTAGCGCACATATCGTTCACATTCAGTTCCGCCCTCCATTTCAGCAGCTGCTCGGCCTTGGCGGTCGCGGCATAGCTACTCGCCACGTCGCCAGAACGGCGCGGCGCAATATATGCCGAGATCGCGTGGCCACAGGCGGCTTCATAGGCCGCGACCAGCTCCTTGACGGTGATGCTCTGACCGGTGCCGACGTTGATCGCCTCGCAGCCAGTAGCGCGCGCCGAATATGCGAGTGCGGCGAGATGCGCGGCCGCAAGGTCGACGACATGGATATAGTCGCGCTCGCCGGTGCCGTCGCGCGTGTCGTAATCGTCGCCGAAGATTGACAGCTTTTCGCGGCGCCCGACGGCGACTTGCGCGACGAATGGCATCAGATTGTTCGGAATGTCGCGGGGATCTTCCCCAATGCGCCCCGATTCATGCGCACCGACGGGGTTGAAGTAGCGTAGGAGTACTGCCGACGCGTTCGGTGTCGCCTTGGTCCAGTCGGCGATGACGCCTTCGACCATCGCCTTGGTGCGGCCATAGGGGTTGGTCGGCGCAATCGGGTGGTCTTCGTCGAAGGGGAGATATTGCGCCTCGCCGTAAACGGTCGCCGACGAGGAAAAGACGATGCGGCGACACCCCGCAGCGTCCATCGCCGCGAGCAGATTCACCGACCCGGTGACGTTGTTTTCATAATAAAGCAGGGGTTTCTCGTTCGATTCCCCGACGGCCTTCAAACCGGCGAAATGGATCACGGCATCGGGGGCAAAATCGGCCAGCGCCCGGTGCAGCGCCCCGGCGTCGCGGATATCGCCCTCGACCTGCGCGAAATCGCGGTTGCTGAGCTGCCGGACGCGCGTCAGCGCGACGGGCGAGGCGTTCGAGAAATTGTCGAACACGCACAATTCATGCCCCGCCGCGAGCAATTGGAGCAAGGTGTGCGTACCGATATAGCCGGCGCCGCCGGTGACGAAAACTTTCATGGACTGTCCTGCCTGGCCGCACGGTGCGCGCGGCATGCCGTTGCATATCGCATAAATGTCCAAAACAGCGAGTTAACTTGTCCGGTTGCAGCACCGCTTCGGCGTCTTGATCGGGATCGGCCGAACAAACTCGACCAGGAGCAAGCCTTCCGGCGGCCCCGCCTCCGCGGGGGCGACCCTTTGCGGCTCTGCGCTTGCATTCATGGCGTCAACGCTCGACATAGGCGCCATGGATTTCGCCTTCGACAACAGCTTTCACGACCGCATGGAGGGCTTTTACGCGCCCGCCGAGGCGGCGAAGCCCTCGGCGCCGAAGCTGCTGATCTTCAACCATCCGCTGGCCGAACGGCTCGGGATCGACGTTCCGGGGGCGGGCGATGCGCAGCTTGCCGCGATATTCTCGGGCGAGGAAATGCCGGGCGGCGCCAATCCGCTCGCGCTCGCCTATGCCGGGCACCAGTTCGGCCATTTCTCGCCGCAGCTCGGCGACGGCCGCGCGCTGCTGCTGGGCGAGATCGTGGCGCCCGATGGCGCGCGATTCGACATCCAGCTGAAGGGATCGGGCCCCACCGCCTTTTCGCGCAACGGCGATGGCAAGGCCGCGATCGGGCCCGTGCTGCGCGAATTTCTGGTGTCGGAGGCGATGGCGGCGATGGGCGTGCCGACGACGCGCGCGCTAGCGGCTGTCGCGACCGGCGACCGCGTCCAGCGCGAGCGCGCGCATCCCGGCGCGGTGCTGACGCGCGTCGCGAGCAGCCATATCCGTGTCGGCACCTTCCAATTCTTCGCCGCGCATTTTGGGGCGGAGCATGTCGCGCAACTGTCGGACTATGCGGTTCGACGCCACTTTCCGGGGCTCGCGGCCGACCGCAATCCGCACCTCGCGCTGCTCGACCGCGTGATTGGATTGCAGTGCGAGCTGATCGCGCAGTGGCTCGGTATCGGCTTCATCCACGGGGTCATGAACACCGACAATGTCGCGATCAGCGGCGAGACGATCGATTATGGCCCCTGCGCCTTCATGGACCGCTTTGCGGTGAACACCGTCTTCAGCTCGATCGACGCCAATGGCCGCTATAGCTATGGCCGCCAGCCGCAGATCATGCACTGGAACATGGCGCGCTTCGCCGAGGCGCTGCTTCCTGCGATCCACGCCGTCGATCCCGCCGACGTCGAAACCGCGAAGGCGATGGTCGAGGCGGTCCCCGACCGGTTTCGCGATATCTGGCATGCGCGGATGCGCGCGAAGCTCGGGCTCGAAGAGGCGGGCGAGGGCGACGGCGAGTTGATCGACGACCTGTTCGATCAGCTCGAGAGGAACAGCGTCGATTTCACGCAGTTCTTTCGCGCGCTCGCGATGCTGCTGCGCGGCGACGGGGCGATGCTCGCGGGCCTGCTGCCCGATCCCGACGCGATGGCGCCGTGGGTCGCCGACTGGTGGGCGGCGCTCGAACGCGAGACGATCGCGCCGCTCGAACGCGCCGATGCGATGGACGCCGTCAACCCGCGCTATATTCCGCGCAATCACATGGTCGAGGCGGCGCTCGCGCAGGCGGAGGAGGGCGATCTGGCGCCCTGGCTCGAATTGCTCGAGGTCGTGCGCAATCCCTATGCCGACCGCGCCGAATGGTCGGACTATGCGGTACCGGGGCCGGCCGATGCCGAACCCTACCGGACCTTCTGCGGAACCTGATCCCGGCACCTCTCGGCCCTGGGCGGTTGAGGGGGCAGGGCGCAATTGCTAGGGAGCGGCCGTTCCACCCAGATAGGATATGAAATTGGCCACTCCCCCCAAGATCACCGTCGTCGGTACGGGCTATGTCGGCATTTCCAACGCGGTGCTGCTCGCCCAGCACAACCGCGTCGTCGCGCTCGATATCGACGCGCGCAAAGTCGACCAGATCAACGCCAGAATCTCGCCGATCGTCGATGTCGAGATCGAGGATTATCTGGCGAACAAGCCGCTCGACCTGATCGCGACGACCGATCGCGACATTGCCTATCAGGATGCCGATTTCGTCATCGTCGCGACGCCGACCGATTACGACCCCGACAGCAATTATTTCAACACGAGCACGGTGGAAGCGGTGGTCGCCGACGCGTTGAAGCGCGCGCCGGGCGCGATGATCGTGATCAAATCGACCGTGCCGGTGGGCTTCACCGATCGTCTTCGCGCCGACCTTGGCAGCGATGCGATCGTCTTTTCCCCCGAGTTCCTGCGCGAGGGGCGCGCGCTGTACGACAATCTCCATCCGTCGCGGATCATCGTCGGCAACACCCACCCGCGTGCCGGTGAATTCGCGCGGCTGCTGCTCGACGCGTCGCAGAAGCCCGAGGCCACGATCCTGCACACGGGCAATACCGAGGCGGAGGCGATCAAGCTGTTCGCAAACACCTATCTTGCGATGCGCGTCGCCTTCTTCAACGAACTCGACACCTATGCCGCGACGCACGGCATCGATTCGCGCCAGGTGATCGAGGGTGTCGGGCTCGACCCGCGGATCGGTCATTTCTACAACAATCCGTCCTTCGGCTATGGCGGCTATTGCCTGCCCAAGGATACCAAGCAGATGCTCGCCAATTACAAGGACGTGCCCCAAAACCTGATCCAGGCGATCGTCGCCTCGAACACGACGCGCAAGGATTTCGTGGCGTCGGAGGTGCTGAAACGCAATCCGCGCGTCGTCGGCATCCACCGGCTCGCCATGAAGGCGGGCTCCGACAATTTCCGCGCGAGCAGCATTCTGGGCGTGATGAAGCGTATCAAGGCCAAGGGTGTCGAGGTGATCGTCCATGAGCCGCTGTTGACCGAAGAACGCCTGTTCAATTCGCGTGTCGTCCACGATCTGGAGGCCTTCAAGGCCGAAGCCGATGTGATCATCGCCAACCGCATCACCGACGAACTGCGCGACGTGGCCGACAAGGTTTACAGCCGCGACCTGTTCGGCGCCGACAGTTAGGGGCAGGATCTTAGGAGCTTCGACGGAACCGCCGCAATTTCGGAGAGTTAAGCCCCCAAAGGGGAGAATCGGGTTGCACCCTCACACCACGCGAGCCACAAGCGCCCAACGGTTGAGGGCACATGCGGAAAACTGACCAGTCTCGCGAGCAAAAGCGCCCTTCGCCACAGGGCTTTCGGCGTGTGCTCGGCGTGACGGTTTCCTGTCTTGCGCTCGGCTGGACGGCGTCGGCCGCGGCGCAGCAGGTCGATCCGCCGCAGGTTCCCGCTCCTGCCGCTGAAGCGCCGGCGCCCGTGAAGGAGCCGATCGCCGCACCGACCGCGCCGCCGCCTGAAGCCGCGCTGCCCGAGGTAGCTCCGATTATCGGTGACGAGGAATTCGAAAAGGCGATCCCGCCGATCAGCGCCGAGAATGACGCCGAACTCGACCGGCCGCTGGAATCTATCGCCGATTTCGAAAAGCGACAGGCCGCGGAGGCCGCGAAGGCGGACGATAATGAAGCCGCGGACACGACCGCGGGCGCTGGAACCCCGGAGGTCGACGGCGTGCCGCTCCCGGCCCTCGCCGATGGCGACGCGGTCGAGGCGATCGGCGATGCGCCGATCAGCGACGTCGAACTCGCCGCGCCGCTGCCGCCGATCGAGAGTTTCAATGTCGAACCCGTCGTCTTCGCGGAACAGGAAACCGACCGCGAAAATGTCAGCGTCGCATACACGGTGCAGGTGAACGGCCTCGACGCCGCGGACGACAGCACCGACGTTGATCTCGCCGATCTCTTCGGCGACCTCTCGGCGCTCTATGACGGCGATGGCAAGGGCGACAATGCCGCGATGGTCCGCGCCCGGCTGACCGCCGACGGCGAGCTGATGCAGCGCATTCTCGCTTCCGAGGGCTATTATGACGCGCAAGTTTCGACGCGCATCGACCGGCAGGGACGCGAACGCGGGCAGCCGCTGACCGCGGTCATCGATGTCGTGCCGGGCAAGCGTTACACTTTCTCCGACATCGTCATCGATGCAAAGCCGACCGTTCCGCCGACGCTGATCGCCGACAATTTCCCGCTCGCGATCGGCGAGCCAATCGTTGCCGAGCGCGTGCAGGGCGCCGAGGCGGCGATCGCGCTCAAGCTGCCCGAGCAAGGCTATCCCTTTGCCAAGGTCGGGCAGCGCGACATTTTGCTCGACGGGGCAACGGGCGACGGCGTCTATACGCTGCCGGTCGACATTGGCCCGCGCGCGCGCTTCGGCGCGATCGAGACGACGGGGGACCTCGCCTTCGACGCCGAGCATGTCGAGGTGCTCGCGCGGTTCGAGCGCGGCGATCTGTACGACAGCCGGATGGTCGATGATCTGCGGCAGGCGCTCGTCGCGACGGGGCTCTTCGCGACCGTCGCCGCCGAGCCGCAGCGCACCGGCGAGAGTGCGGGCGACGACACCGAATATGTGACGATGCTGGTGACGCAGCAGGCGGGGCCGCCGCGGACGATCGCCGCGAGCGCGGGCTATGGCACCGGCGAGGGGCTGCGACTCGAGGGCAGCTGGACGCACCGCAACATGTTCCCGCCCGAGGGCGCGCTGATCGTGCGCGGGGTCGCGGGGACGCAGGAGCAGGGCATCGGCGTCACGCTCCGCCGCTCGAATGCCGGGCGCCGCGACCGGACCTTCGAACTGGTCAGCGAGGCGACACGCAGCAACTATAATGCGTTCGAGGCGATCACCGGACGCGTCGGCGTCCGCATGAGCTATGACTCGACGCCGATCTGGCAGAAAAAGCTGACCTATGCGGTGGGCGCCGAACTGATCGCGACGAGCGAGGATGATTATGATTTCACCCGCGGTGTGCGCGACCGCGACTTCTACACCATCTTCGGGCTGAGCGGGCAGGTCGGCTTCGACCGCACCGACAGCCTGCTCGATCCGACCAAGGGTTTTCGCGTGACGGCGCTCGTCCAGCCCGAGGGCTCGCTGGCCGGCCGCTTCTCGCCCTATGCGCGGACACGGCTCGACGTCAGTGGCTATTATCCGGTGGCCGACAATATCGTGCTCGCCGGGCGCGTGCGTGTCGGATCGATCCTCGGCGCGGCGCGAGAGCGGCTAGCGCCCTCGCGGCGTTTCTATGCGGGCGGCGGCGGATCGGTGCGCGGTTTCGGCTATCAGCAACTTGGGCCCAAGGATCCCAATCTCGACCCGATCGGCGGGCGCAGCGTCAACGAGGCGGCGGTCGAGGCGCGCTATCGCTTCGGCAATTTCGGTATCGTCGGTTTCGTCGATGCGGGGCAGGTCTATCGCGGCTCGACGCCGACCTTCGACAATCTGCGCTTCGGCGCGGGCATCGGCGGGCGCTTCTACACCAATTTCGGGCCGATGCGCCTTGACGTCGCGACGCCGATAAATCGCCAGCCGGGCGAAGCCAAGATCAGCGTCTATGTGTCGATCGGACAGGCCTTCTGATGGCGGAGGAGGACGCTATCGTCAGCGAGAGCGCCGCGCCGAAGGCACAGGCGTCCTGGCCGCTGCGGATCGCCAAATGGGCCGGCGCCCTGCTGTTCGGGCTGGTGGTGCTCGTCGCGATCTTTCTGGTCGGTCTCAATAGCGACGCAGGGCGGCGCTTCATCGTCACCCAGGTCGAAAAATATGAGTTCGAGAACGGGATGAAGATCGGCATCGGCCGGCTCGACGGGTCGATCTATGGCGCGATGGTCATCCGCGATTTTACCTTGTCCGATCCCAAGGGCGTATTCCTGCGTTCGCCCGAACTGCGCGTCGACTGGCGGCCTTTCGCCTATCTTTCCAACCATATCGACGTGCGCTCGGCGACCGCACGGACGCTGGTGATGGAAAAGATCCCGGCGTTCAACCCGGTGCCCGATACCGGCGAGCCGCTGCTCCCCGATATCGATATCGACGTCGGCCTTCTGCGCGTCGACCGCTTCGTGTTCCAGCCCGCGGTGGCGGGCGAGCGGCAGGTCGCGACGCTGAACGGCAAGATCGCGATCGCCGACCGCCGCGCGCAGATCACCGCCGACGCACGGACGATCGGCGGCGGCGGCGGCGAGGGCGATGCGGTCAAGCTGGTGCTCGACGCGGTGCCCGAGGCGAACCGGCTGGCGATGACCGCCGATATCGTCGCGCCGCAGGGCGGGGTACTCGCGGCGATGGGCGGGTTCGAGGAACCGCTGACCGCAAAGCTCGACGGGCGCGGTGACTGGAAGGTCTGGAACGGTAACCTAACCGCCAACCTGGGCGCCAACCCCCTCGCACGGCTGGCGCTCACCGGGCGCGACGGCACATTCGCTGTCAAAGGCACGGCGCAGGCGTCGCGGCTGCTCACCGGCCCGGTCGCCGGGTTGCTCGGCCCCGAAACCGCGATCGACCTGACCGCGGCGCTCGCCGAGCGCAAGGCCGATATCGACGGGCGCATTTCGTCCGACGCAATGCGACTCGGGATTAGCGGCGGGGTCGATCTGGGGGGTAGTCGCTACGAGGGGCTGCAGATCGCGCTCAACATCCTGCGTCCCGGCGCGGTTGCGCCGGCGGTGCGCGCGAACGGCCTTCGCGCCACCGCGACGCTCGACGGCGCTTTCGCGCTGCCGACGGTCGATTATCAAGCGAATGCGGGCAGCCTCGCGGTCAACGACATCATCGTCGAGGGGCTGACGCTCGCGGGCAAGGCGCGCGTCGATGCCGACCAGATATTGATCCCGGTCGCGGGCCGCGCGGCGCGCATTCGCGGGCTCGACACGGTTGCTGGCGGCACGCTCGTCACCGTGCGCCTCGACGGCGATCTCGCCTATAGCAACGGCCGCATCCTCAGCGACAATCTGCGCCTGCGATCGCCGCGTATCGACGCCAAGGCGATCGTCGTCGCCGACATGAACAAGGGTTTCTACACCGGTGCGATCGACGGGCGGATCAACGATTACCGCATCGAAAGCGTAGGTGTCTTCGACATCGATACCGACGCCGACCTCAAGACCGCGCCGCGCGGCGGGTTCGAGATCGTCGGCCGCGTCCGCGCGCGCTCCACGCAATTGTTCAACTCGGGCGTCCGCGATTTCCTCGGCGGCAATGCCACGGCTTCGAGCGATGTGCGCTACGGCACCGACGGCATCGTCCGCTTCTCGGGCTTGCGGCTGTCTGCGCCGCGGCTCCGCGTCACGGGCGGTCAGGGCAGCTACGCCCCGAACGGCCAGATCCGGCTGACCGCGCGCGCCACGTCGACCGACTATGGCCCGGTTGGTGTCCAGCTCGCAGGGACGATCAGCGACCCGCGCGCGGTGGTCACCGCCGAGCGCCCCGGGCTCGGGATCGGGCTCGCCAATCTCGTCGCGCGGATCAACGGCGCCCCGAACGGCTATCGCCTCGCCGCGACGGGCGACACCGATTACGGCCCGCTCGCAGCCGATGTCGTGCTGCTGACGGCGGCGGGTCCGCTGACCATCGACGTCGAGCGCGGCGACCTGTCGGGCATCGGTTTCAAGGGGCGGCTCGTGCAGAGCGCCGCGGGTCCCTTCACCGGCCAGCTCGACGCATCGGGGCAGGGGCTGGGCGGCCTCGTCCGGCTGAGCGCCGCGGGCGAGCATCAGGCGGCGGCGATCAACGTGCGCGCCAACAATGTGGTGCTGCCCGGCCCGGCCAAGCTCGCGGTGGGGGCGGCGATCGTCGATGCCGACGTGGTCCTTTACGACCAGCCGCATATCGTCGCCGACATCCAGATCGCGCAGACGCGCATCCGCAGCTACGATATCGCGGTCGGCCGGGTGAAAATCGACTATCAGAACGGTGCGGGTCAGGCGCAGGCGCTGGTCGAAGGGACCAGCGGCGTGCCCTTCCGCATCGCCGCCAACGCCGATCTGAAACCCGATCTGTGGCGCGCCTCGGTACAGGGCCGCGCGACGGGAATCAATTTCCGCACGACCTCGCCGGCGCGGATCGTTCCGGGCGCCGATGGTTATGAACTGCTGCCGACGACGGTCAATTTCGGACGCGGCAGCAACGCCCGGGTCGCGGGCCGCTTTGGTGACGGGATCATGATCCAGAGCCGCCTTGACCGGGTCAACATGGCGATCCTCAACACCGTCTATCCCGACATGGGCCTTGGGGGCCGTGCGACGGGCAGCCTCGATTTCGAACAAACGAGCGCGGATGCCTTTCCGCGCGCCGACGCGCGGCTGACGATCACCGGCTTCACGCGCACCACCGCCGCCTCGGTCAGCCAGCCCGTCGACGTCAATTTCGCCGGCAAGCTCCTCAGCGACGGCGGCGAGGCGCGCGCGGTGATGCGCAAGCGCGGCACCGTGATCGGCCGCATGCAGGCGTCGCTGCGTCCGCTCGGCGCCGGCGCGGGCGACTGGACGACGCGGCTGCAGGCGGCGCCGCTCGGCGGCGGCATCCGTTACAATGGCCCCGCCGACACGCTCTATTCCTTCTTCGGCCCCGCCGATCAGCATGTCTCGGGCCCGATCGCGGTCGCCGCCGATTTCAGCTGCCGCGTTTCTGATCCCTGCTTGAACGGCGTCGTGCGCGGCAAGGATATGGTTTATGAAAACCAGACCTATGGCACGCGGCTGACCAACATGGTCGTGAACGGCCGCTTCACCGGCAACCGGCTCGAGATCGAACAGCTCAATGCGACGGCGGGCGACGGCACGATCGCGGCGAAGGGCTATATCAGCCTGTCGCAGGCCGATGGCTATCCGATGAACATCGCGGCGACGCTCGACAATGCGCGGCTGGCGCGCAGCGACAATATCGCGGCGCGCGCGACCGGCAATCTGACGCTCGAAAAGGTCGCGGGACAGACCGCGCTGCTGTCGGGCGACCTGCGGCTTCCCGAAACGCGCTACCGCATCGTGCGCGAGGGTGCGGTGCAGGTGCCCGTGCTGACCGGCGTGCGGCGCAAGCCCGCCGCGGGCTGGCCGCGCGTCACCGGCGACGGGCTCGCGGCGGTCGGCGGCAGCCTGTTCGACCTGATCCGCCTCGACATTCGCCTACGCGCCGGCGACGAAATCTATGTCAGCGGCATGGGGCTCGAATCCGAATGGCAGGCCGACGTCACGCTCAGAGGCACGACCGAAGCGCCGCGCGTCACCGGCGAGATCGAACTGGTGCGCGGCACGCTGGGCTTTGCCGGCCGCAGCTTCGAGCTTCAAGAGGGCCGCATCACCTTCCCGACCGGCGATGCCTATGACCCGGCGATCCGTCTGCTCGCCTCGGACACGATCGAGACGGTGACGGTGAACGTCAATGTCTCGGGCCGCGCCCAGAACCCGCAGATCAACTTTTCGAGCGTTCCCGGGCTGCCGCAGGACGAAATCGTCTCGCGCATCCTGTTCGGCGATTCGATCACCGAATTGTCGCCGCTGCAGGCGGTGCAGCTCGCCTCTTCGCTCAACGCGCTACGCGGCAGCGGCGGCTTGAGCCCGCTCGGCGCGCTGCAGTCGGCGGCGGGCATCGACCGGCTGCGCGTGCTCGGCGCCGACGACACCGAAGGGCGCGGTACCGCGCTCGCGGCGGGCCAATATATCTCGAAGGACATCTATCTGGAGGTCATCACCGACGGGCGCGGCTATACCGCGACCCAGCTCGAGATCAGCCTGACCCGCGCGCTGTCGATCCTCAGCCAGGCGGGCGTCGGGCGAGTCGAACCTCAGCATTCGCTACCGCAAGGATTATTGATGCGCGCACTGCTCGTCATGCCGCTCCTGTTTCTGGCCGCGTGCAACAGCGAGCTCGCGTTCGATGAACGCTATGACAAGGCGGCGAAGGAGATCGAGGCGCGCGCCAAGGCGATGGATGCCAACATCGCCGAGGCCGACGCCGCGGCCAAGGCGGCGGGGGAAGCGAAACCCGAAGCGCCGCCGGTAGAGCAAGGCGGAAAAATTCCGCGCGTCGCCCCGGAACCCTTGCCAGAAACGGTCGATCCGACTAAATCGCCCCCGTCATCTGGGGAGTAGCCAGCCGTCGTTCGCGACGGGCCGCCGCGTCAACATACTCGGTCGAGAGGCCGTGGTGCGGTGGAAACGGGACACCGTTTGGGCGAGACCAATGGCATCGAACCTTCCGACCCGGCCGGGCGGCAAGGCGCGATGTCCGTTGGAGTTCGCCTGTCGCCCGGCCCGGAGTTTGTTCATGGAAGCTTTGTTCACGTCGACCGCGGTCGTCGCGCTGGCCGAGGTCGGCGACAAGACGCAACTGCTCGCGATCCTGCTCGCGACGCGGTTTCAGCGTCCCGTTCCGATCATTCTCGGCATATTGGTCGCGACGCTTGCGAACCACGCACTCGCCGCGCTGCTCGGGGCACAGGCCGCGGCTTTTCTCGACAGCCCGGTCTTCCGCTATGCGATCGGCCTGTCGTTCGTCGCAATGGCGGCGTGGACGCTGATCCCCGACAAGTTCGACGATGACGAAGCTCCGAAACCGCGCTTCGGGGCGTTCGTGACGACGCTGATCGCCTTTTTCCTCGTCGAAATGGGCGACAAGACGCAGGTCGCGACGATCGCGCTCGGCGCGCAATATCACAATGTCGTCGCGGTTACGGCAGGCACGACACTCGGTATGATGATCGCCAATGTCCCCGCGATCTTCCTTGGCAACGAACTGCTGAGGCGCGTCGATCTTGCAAAGGTGCGAATGGTCGCCGCGGCGCTCTTCCTCGTGATCGGCCTCTGGGTCCTTGCCCAGACCGCGGGACTGATCGGCTAGCGGCGATCGGCGTAGCGCGCGATCTGGCCCAGCGTCAGCGCGCGCGCATCGTCGCCGGCGGCGAGCGCCTTGTGCCACTCGGCGATCCAGCCGAGCGCGGCGTCGAGCGGCAACCGCGGCTGCCAGCCGAGCAGCGCGCGCGCTTTCGAACTGTCGAGCCGCAGCAAATTCGCCTCATGCGGCTGCGGCCCGCCGTCGCCCAGCGCCGATATGGCCGTTCCCCAATGGCGGTGAAGACGGTCGACGATCCACGACACTGGCCGCGCATCCTCGTCCGAAGGGCCGAAATTCCAGCCCTCGGCAAAGGCGCGTTCGCCCGCGAGCAGCCGTTCGGCGAGCAGGATATAGCCGTGGAGCGCTTCGAGCACATGCTGCCAGGGGCGTACCGATGCGGGCGACCGGATCACCGGCGCGTCGCCCGCGACCAGCGCGCGGATCAGGTCGGGGACCAGCCGGTCGTCGGCCCAGTCGCCGCCGCCGATCACATTGCCCGCGCGCGCCGAAGCGAGCAGCGGGCCATTCTCTGCGAAGAAGGAGTTGCGCCACGCCGATACGACCAGTTCGGCGCAGCCCTTGCTGCTGCTATAGGGATCGTGCCCGCCCATCGGATCGCTCTCGCGATAGGGCCAGATCCATTCGCGATTCTCGTAGCATTTGTCGCTGGTGACCGCGACGATCGCCCTGATCCCCCGCACCCGCCGCGCGGCGTCGAGCAGGTGGACGGTCCCCATCACATTGGCGGCAAAGGTCTCGACGGGTTCGCGATAGGAAAGGCGAACGAGCGGCTGCGCAGCGAGATGGAAAATGACCTCGGGCGCGCTGTCCGCGACCGCGCGATGCAGCGCCTCCGCGTCGCGGATGTCGCCCTCGACATGGGTGACCAGCTCCGCGATCCGCGCGGCCGCGAACAGGCTTGGGGCGGTCGGCGGGGGCAGGGCGAAACCGGTGACCCTCGCGCCCATGGCGTGCAGCCACAGGCTCAGCCAGCTCCCCTTGAACCCCGTGTGACCGGTCACCAGCACGCGGCGGCCCGTCCAGGGCGTCGCCGCGCCGGTCACCACAGCTTCCACGGCGCGTCGTCCCGGTTCCACAAATCCTCAAGATAATTCTTGTCGCGCAGCGTATCCATCGGCTGCCAGAAACCGTCGTGGCGATAGGCCATCAGTTCGCCGCCGCGCGCCAGGCTTTCGAGCGGTCCGGTTTCCCACACGGTGTCCGGACCGTCGACCAGATCGAGCACCGACGGGTCGGCGACGAAAAACCCCCCCGTTGATCTGGCCGCCGTCGCCCATCGGTCTTCGCGAATCGGTGACGCGGTCGCCTTCGAACGCCAGCGCGCCGAACCGTCCCGGCGGCGCCACTGAGGTCACCGTCGCGCGCAGCCCGTGCGCCTTGTGAAAGCGGACGAGATCGGCGACGTCGATGTCGGCGACGCCGTCGCCATAGGTGAAGCAGAAGGGCTGATCCGGGTCGAGGTGCTGCCGGATCGCGGCGAGGCGGCCGCCGGTCATCGTGTTTGCGCCGGTCTCGACGAGCGTGATCCGCCACGGCTCGCTGCGCGCGAAATGCACCTCCATCCCATTGCCGTTGCGCAGGTCGATCGTGACGTCGGACGTGTGCAGGAAATAATTGGCGAAGAACTCCTTGATCAGATAGCCCTTATAGCCGAGGCACACCACGAAGTCGTTGAAACCGCTCGACGAATAGATTTTCATGATATGCCACAGGATCGGCATGCCGCCGATTTCCACCATGGGTTTCGGTTTGACGGCGGTTTCCTCGCCCAGCCGGCTGCCAAGCCCGCCTGCCAAAATTACGGTCTGCATCGTCGCTCCACCTTCGAGGATTCGACAGCATGACGGAGCGGGGGTGACAGGTCCGTAAGAGCGGCGTGCTTTTTAAAGACTCAACGCTGTGCGAGCATGTCGTAATGGCGGCCGAAACCGAAGCGGTCGAAGCGGGTAAAACCCGCAGCGCGGAGCATCTTTTCGATCTTCGCCGCGTCGGTCCAGCGTGCGTCGATCTCATAGAAGATCGCGGCGATCCGCGGCAAATGGGCCGACTGCGCCAGCGCCTCGACGACCGTTTCCTCATGCCCCTCGACGTCGATCTTCACGATCAGCGGCACAGAGCCCTCGATCAGCGCATCGACCCCCGCGATACCGAGGATGCTGATATCCTCGCCCGCGGCATCGGCGGGGGCGCCGCCGCGCAGGCTCGCCGTGCCGCTGTGACGCGCGTCGGCGGCGATCGTTGCCATGCCCGACTGGATCGAGACCGCGGCACGGACCGGCTGTATCGTCTGCTTCAGCCCGTTGAGCGCAATATTGTCGCGCAGCAGCGCGAAGGTGCGCGATACGGGCTCGAAGGCGATGGCCCTTGTGCAATGCCCGTTCTGCGCGGCGAGCAGGCTGTAGAGTCCCTGGTTCGCGCCGATATCGACAAAGGCAAAGGGCCGGTCCTGCGCGGCGAGAAAATCGGACAGGACATGGCCATAAGTCGCATAGCGGCAATATTGGAACGTCCGGTCGTCAGGATTGGCGCGCATGCGCACGCCATAGCGCGACGTCACGACCGCGCCCTCTTCGGCGGCGAACAAGCTGCAGCGTGCGCGCACCAGCCATTTGTGCAGCGTCTTCTTCACGCCATAATCGAGGAAAGCCGCGAGCAGCGACGGGGCAGGGGGGCTCTTGGACATGGCGGTCATGCACGCTCCAGAAAGTCGAGGATCGCCTGTGCGGCGCGTTCCGAGGACGGGCGCTCGTCGAGGCTGAAGCTGTACCGGAACATGTTGTTCTGCCGCTCGCGCATCTCGGGCGTCAGCTGCGGGACGGACTCGAGTGCGGCGGCAAGCTCGTCGATCGAGCCGGCGACCTGTCCCGCACGCCAATGGGCGAAATCGGGATTGCCCTGCCACGGCACGCGCGCGGATTGAGGAATATGCACGGTCGCGGCGGCGGATGAACTCATAGACCTGGCTGCTCGCGTCGCCGAGGTAGATGTCCGCCGCGTTGGTGTAGGTCATGTCGAGGCTGGCAGCGCTGCCGGTGTCGATCAACATATGGTCATGCTCATAATGCTCGGGTCGCGGCCCATGGTTCCAGCCGAGCGCGAACGGGGAGAGCGACGCGGTGACGCGTTTTTTGAACAGCATCACATGCGGCGCGAAGATCAGATTATATCTGTCGCTTTTCGCGAACCAGTCGAGGATCTGCGGGCCCATACGGAACCAGGATGACAGCGCGGGCGAGGGGTGGGGGTTATAAAGGACCGTCGGACGGTCCTTCGGGAACAGGCGCGGGTGCGCCGGCGGGGGCATGTCGAATTTGGGATAGCCGACGATGGCATGACCATCGTCCTTCAGCAGGTCGGCCTGCGCGAGCCGGTCGCGGATCTTCTCACCCGACAGCAGGACAAGGTCGAACCTGCCGCTTGCCTTGTCGAACCCGATCGCCCGGTCGCCGGCACCGTGGCGCGTGTGGACGAGCTTCAGCGTCTTGAGGCCGAACAGCGACTTCAGCAGCAGCGAGGTCTTTTCGGGCACGACCAGCGCGTCGAGATTGCGAAAGCGGTCCAGGTTGCGGTGCAGGCTCGAGACGATATCGGCGGGCAGGGCATTGCCGCTCGCCTTGTTGGCGGCGCGTGCGAACGCCGAGGGTGGACGAAGGCGAACGATCTCCGGCGCCGGCCCGTCGTGCGCTGCGACAAGGCGGCGTACTTCGGGCTCGCTGCCTTCCGACACGAGGACGCTCACATCGGCGTGGCGATTCTGCCGCCGCAGTTGCAGTGCGACGGGCAGGGCGTGGGCGACCTGATGCCCGCCATGATGGTTGAAGAGAAAGCCGATGCGCATCGATCAGGCTCCCCGCCAGTCGAGCACCGGCCAGCCGCGCGCGGCGGCGATGGCGGCCATTTTGGGCGAGGGATTGACTGCGATCGGCTCGTCGCAAAGCTCGAACAGCGGCAGGTCCGACGCATGGTCCGAATAGAAGCGGATATGCGCCGTCCCACGATCGATACCCGTGCGGCGCAGAAAGTCCTCGACCATGTGGCGCTTGTCGGCGCCATAGCAATTGGCGCCGTCGATAGCGGGAACCAGGCAGCCGTCTTTCCAGCACGACGGACTCGCGACGACATCGGCGATGCCGAGCCGGCGTGCGAGCGCGGCGGTATAGAAATGCGGCGCCGCGGTCGCGAGGACGATCCTCCGGCCGGCTTTGCGCTCGCGGTCGATCAGCGCCCTGCCTTCGGCGTAAAGCCCGCCTTCGACGAGACGCTCCGCAAAGCGGTCGGCGATCCGTGCCGCCTCGCGTTCGGGTAGCGCGCCGCCCAGCGCGAGGCGGTGCATCGCCTGCTTCATCGTCCGGCGCGGCACGAGCTTCAGCGCATAGAGGATGGCGACGGGGAGCAGCAGCGGCAGCAGCAG
>JACDQN010000055.1 GCA_015657575.1 Sphingopyxis sp. | reverse complement strand
ACTCGGACCTCTACACCTTCGGCTATCGCTTCAAGCCCTGGCTCGGCGCGCCGATCGCCAGCGGCGCCGAAATCCTCAAATATATGGGCGAGGTGATCGAGGAGAATGAGATCGGGGTCCATATCCACTATGGCCATCGCATCACCGCCTGCCACTGGTCGAGCGCCGCCAATCGCTGGACGATAGAGGCGGTGCGCGCATCGGATGGCGTGACGGTCACCTTCACGACCGGCTTCCTGTGGATGTGCCAGGGCTATTATGATCATGAGAAGCCCTATATCCCCGATTGGCCGGGCCTTTCGGATTATGAGGGGCAGTTCATCCATGCGCAGCTCTGGGATTCGGCGATCGATTATGCGGGCAAGCGCATAGTCGTCATCGGCTCGGGCGCTACCGCGGCGACCATCGTGCCGGCCTTCGCCGAAAAGGCGGCGCATGTGACGATGCTCCAGCGTTCGCCGACCTATTTCTACTGCAGCGAGAACAGGAACGAACTTGCCGACCGGCTTCGCGAGGTCGGGATGGACGAGCCCACGGTCCACCGCGTCGTGCGGGCCCAAATAATGCACGACCAGGATCTGATGACGCGGCGTTGCCAATCCGAGCCCGATGCGGTGTTCGAGGAGCTGAAAGCGCTGATCCGGGCCTATTCGGGCGATCCCGACTTTAAGTTCGAGCCGCATTTCACGCCGAAATACCGCCCGTGGCAGCAGCGGCTCGCCTTTTGCCCCGAAGGCGACATCTTCAAGGCGGCCGTGCAGGGGAAGCTCACTGTCGTCACCGACACGATCGACCATTTCACCGCGACAGGCGTCCGCACGGTCGGCGGCGAGGAGATCGAGGCCGACATCATCGTGGCTGCGACCGGGTTCAATCTGTCGGTGATGGGCGGGATCCCGTTCGATATCGACGGCGCACCGGTCGATTGGGCGAAGACGATCACCTATCGCGGAATGATGATGACGGGCGTGCCCAACCTTGCCTGGGTCATGGGCTATTTTCGCGCCAGCTGGACCCTCAGGGTCGACATGATGGGAGACTTCGTCTGCAACCTCCTCAACCATATGGACGACATCGGTGCGAGCAGGGTCGAGGTCGCGCTCAGGCCCAAGGATGAGAGTATGCAGATCCTGCCGTGGATCGAGGAAGATAATTTCAATCCGGGCTATCTGATGCGCGGGCTGGACGCGATGCCGCGCCGCGGCGACAAACCCGAATGGCGCCACAATCAGGATTATTGGGCGGAGAAGGACGCCTTCCCGCGGATCGACCTGCGCGGAGCTGAGTTCGTCTACGACGGCGAGCGCTCCGGAACGTCGGCGCGCGCCGGTACCGAAGTAACAGCCTGATGGCTCGGCCGCGCCGCAAGGCCGGCCGGGGGCGCAGGCCCGCCACCCTACCTGCGACCGTCCGGAGCGGATCTTGACGCTCGCCCATCAGCTCACTCTCGCTACCCTCGTCGTCGGGGTCACGGTCGTGGTGCACCTCGCCGGCCTGGCACTGTTACTTGCGATCCTGCGCCGCTATCGGCGTGCGTCGCGGCGCTATCTCGTCATTCTTCTCAACGGCGGCGCGATTCTCGTCGCCGCCTTCGGGCTATTCGCGCTGCACTCGGCCGAAATCTGGATCTGGGCAGGCATTTACCAGCTGCTCGGCGCTTTCACAGACTTCGAGCATGCGCTCTATTTCTCGACATCGACCTATGTCACGATAGGCTATGGCGATGTCGTCCTGCCCCCGGGGCTGCGCATCCTCGGTGCGATCGAGGGCGCGAGCGGTATCATCCTGATCGGCTGGTCCACGGCCTTCTTTTTCTCGATCGTCGATCGCATGAAACTCCTCGAACGCAGTTTCGATACCGATCATGGTGGCGGGTGATGGAGCGGCGACGCCGACGCCGTCTCGGCGCTCGGCCGCATGGCAGTCAGTGCGGATGGCACCGGATTTTCAGCCATGGCCGCGAGCCAGAGCGCGCCCAGTTCAAGGTCTATCCAGTCCGCGGCAAAGGGGTCGAGACCGGAACCCGGATAGAGACAATATTCCCCGAAATAGGGTCGACCCCCGATGTCGTAGAAGTCGATGCGAAGAAAGTTCATGTCGCCGGCCAGCGTTTCGGCCGCCTCCAGCATCGCAGGCAGTGACGGCGGCGGGGGCGGTTCGTCCGCAGCCCTGACGAGCTGTCGCCAGCTACGGTCGTGAAGGATCCATCGATGCCGGCGGCCCCGCCCGAGATGGACCTGGACATGCGTTGCGGTGCCGCCGAACACATAAATCTTATAGTCGATCGGGAGTGGGAGCGCGCCGCCAAGCAGCTGCTCGGTGAGGATGCCGCGCGGAACGTCGCGATAGGCCCATTCGTCGAGCCAGCGCCCGTAGGGTCTGCGCTGCCAGCGGCGGGCTGTTCTGCGCAGTTGCTGCCATCGCGCGCAGTCGGGCACGGCCGTGATGACCCTATATTGATTGCAGCCGTGGCGCGACTTGATGATCGCGGGGGCCGGGAACGGGATCAGCCAGGGCAGGTCCGTGCCTTGCCAGAGCGTCGGCACGATCCACTCCTCGCCCAGCCGCGTCCCTGCCAAGCGCTTCGCCGCGATCTTGTCCATCATCAGGGTCTGGAGCGGCGACTGATCGGTCAGCTTTCTAAGCTGCACAAGTTCGGTGAAGCGGGTGGGATGGTTCCAGTCGATGCGGCGGCCATGGCGCCAGCCATAGAGAAGACCGACGCGCTGCGCGGCGGGCAGAAGCCTCCGATCGACACCGGGTTGGGTCGGCGCGGTAGCGACTGCCGCGGTCATGGCGTTCCCGTTCGACAACGACCGGCGCCCGGATTTTCATTTGCCTGCAGAGCGGCCCAAGCGGCCCGGAGCCGCAAATGCTTCGATGGTTTGTCCGCGGCCGTCATGAAACAGGTAACCGTGCAGGTGCGAAAAGGCTGCCTATCCCAATCATTCCTTCGAGGATCGGGGCGGGGTCCGCCCATGTCCGTCAGACAGCCGTGCCCACCAGCCGGCCGATTCCGGCCGTGATGGCCATCGCAAGCGCCCCCCAGAATATGACGCGTGCAACCGGGCGGGCGGGCGCGGCGCCACCTGCAAATGCGCCGAGCCATCCCAGCGCGGCGAGGAACAGCAGCGACCCGATGGCTTCGAGTGCAACGATCCCTGTCGTCGGCGTCAGCGCGGCGACGAGGAGCGGCAGCGACGCGCCGGCGGTAAAGGTGGCGGCAGACGCCAGCGCCGCGGTGACCGGGCGCGCGGCCGTCATGTCGGTGATATGGAGTTCGTCGCGCGCATGCGTCGTGAGCGCGTCGAACGCGGTCATCTGGTTGACCACGATGCGCGCGGTTTCCGGATCGAGGCCGCGTCGTTCATAAATGCCGGCCAGCTCGTCGCGTTCGGCCGCGGGGTCGCTCGCCAGCTCTCGCTTTTCACGGGCAAGGTCCGCCCGTTCGGTATCGGCCTGCGAACTGACCGACACATATTCGCCGGCCGCCATCGACATGGCGCCGGCAACGAGGCCGGCAACCCCCGAAACCAGGATCGATTGACGGGTGGCGCCCGACGCCGCGACGCCAATAATGAGACTTGCGGTGGAGACGATCCCGTCGTTGGCGCCGAGCACGGCTGCCCGCAGCCACCCCGTCCGCGATACGAGATGGGCTTCGCGGTGATCGCCGCGTGCGGACGGCCAGGGACCGGGCAGAAGGGTGCCCGTCATCCGTCGTGCCCTTCGACCCACATCAGCGCCGCGCCGCGATCCTCGGGCTTGAACACCCTATAGCTGATATGCGGCAGAAGGGCGCTTTCGATCCGCGTGAGGGCCCGGATCCATAACTGGTCGGCGACCACCGCGACGCGTCCGAACCGGTCGAGTTTTGCGAAAAGCGGCGCGGCGCGTGCGATATGCGCGGCCAGCCCGCTGATCTCGATACCGTCGATCGACCGCGTCTCGGCATAGACATGCACCGTCTCATTCGCCGCCATCGCAGCGTCGAGCCGGTCCATGATTGCGGCCAGATCCTCTCCCGTGATGTTGCCCTCGATACGGACGGCGAGCACGTCGTCGTTCGTTTTGATCATCTCGAACATGCCGGGGCCTTTCCGGTGACGCTCGCCAGCATCGCCGCGACGGCGAGCAGGTCGAGCGCGAGACTTTGCGCCGCAGGGATGATCGAGGTGAACGGCCAGGCGAATCCGATCGCGAGCGATACCATCATGCTGACCGCGCCCGAGAGATAGAGCCAGCCGCGGCCCGCATGGCCCCGCACGAGGGCAAGCGTCAGCCGCGCCGCCGCTCCAGCGGCGAGAATACCCGCCATCGCCATGGCGGTATGATAACCTCCGAGCAGCGGATCGACGAACAGGATGATCGCCTGGACGAGGCAGGCGAGCGCGCTTGCGAGCCAGAGCCGCCGGTCCAGCCGGTCATTGCAGGTCGCCGCCATGCGGCCCTGGACGAGCGCGGCGAACAGCATCGCGGCGACCAGCATGTAGATGGCGGCGATCGTCTCGAGGAAGGTGCGCGAGAGGACGAACAGGATGAGGAGGCACACCGCCACCCCGATCTCGAGCACCGAGATTTCCTTCCAGAGGCCGCTCTGCACCGGTCGGCGGGGCGCATCGGTCGCAATCATTATCGTCTCCCTTGCGGAAAATTGCGTCGGGAGCAGGCATAACGCCGTGCCGCATGCGCCGCATTGCGGGATTCTACGGACTCGTCCGTTCCTCCGCTTCCGATCGCGGTGGCGCGGTGCGGGTCCCGGCGGCGATATCGTCGCCGCCCGCGGCCAGGAGCTCGCGGAACGCGGCGAGACGCGTCCGATATCCTTCGGCATCGCCAAATTCGAGAAATTCATAATAGCGCTGATGCGGGTCGCTGATCTTCAGCGCATGCTTGATCGGGCACCAATATTGCTCGGTCCGGCTCCCGATCTCGCGAGCGTAGGCGATCACGCCATTGGCGTAGGCGCAATAGGCACAGTTCAACGCTTCGACCCAGTTGAGATAGCCGAGGCGCCCCCGATCGAATGCGATATAGTCGCGCCGCTCGACACGGGCGATCCCATAGGCGCGAAAGCATACGGCCTGGTAGAAGCTGATCCAGATATCGAGCAGGACCAGCGGAAGCAGCCTCGAGTAGATGACGGGCGCGGTGAGCACGGCACCGAGGGAGGAGCGGGCGAGAAACGCCCGCACGCTCGTCTTGAGTTTCCTCTGTTCGATCACGATGCCGCGTTCGAACTCCACAAGCCGGTCATGAACCCGCACGCCGAGCGCCCTTCGCCGAAATTCGATCTCGCGATCGAGTTCGACCTGCAGTTCGACGATGGTCCGCGCGATTTCTTTCATGCGCTGCGTCACGCTGCGGGCCTCGCCGCGCGCGGATCGTCCGCTTCGATGATGACCTTCAGTGCCTTGGTCTCGGCCGCCCGCGAGAAGACCTCATATGCGTCCATCATGTCGGCCATCGCAAAATGATGGGTGACAAGCTCTCCGGGATCCAATTGTTTCGCCTCGACCATCCGCAAGAGCTGCGGCGTCGAGACGGTATCGACCAATCGCGTCGTGATCGTGATATTGCGGGACCAGAGGTGTTCGAGGTGCAGGTCGGCCTTGGCGCCATGCACGCCGACATTCGCAATCGTTCCCCCGGCTGCGACAAGCAGCTGACAGAGTTCGAAGGTGGCGGCAACGCCGACCGCCTCGATCACCGTGTCGGCGCCGCGCGCATCCGTCATCTCCATCAGCGCCGCGGCGGCGTCGCGCGTGCCGCTGTTGATTGTGTCGGTGGCACCGAACCGGCGCGCGATGGCGAGGCGCGCCTCGTCCAGATCGATCATGATGATCCGGGCGGGCGAGAAGAGCTTCGCCGTGAGCAGCGCGGCAAGGCCGATCGGACCCGCGCCGACGATCGCGACGGTCGATCCCGGCGCGACCTTGCCATTGAGCACGCCGCATTCGAACCCCGTAGGCAGGATGTCGCTGAGCATGACCAGCGCATCCTCGCCGGCCTCCTCGGGGATGGCTTGGAGGCTCGTGTCGGCATGCGGGATACGAACATATTCTGCCTGCGTGCCGTCGATGATGTTGCCGAGGATCCAGCCGCCCGTCGTGCAATGCGATGGCATGCCCCGACGGCAATAGTCGCAGCGGCCGCACGCGGTGATGCAGCTGATCAGAACATGGTCGCCGGGCGCGAAAACGGTCACGCCCGTCCCGATGCTGTCGACGATACCCACGCCCTCGTGCCCGAGGATGCGCCCCGGTTCGCAGCTCGGGACATCGCCTTTCAATATGTGCAGGTCGGTGCCGCAAATGGTCGTCCTGGTAATGCGCACGATCGCGTCGCCCGCGTCCTGCACCTGGGGCACCGGCCGCTCCTCGACGGCTTTCAGGCCGGGGCCATTATAGACGAGGGCTTTCATGCGAGGTCTCCTTTTTATGTGGCGGGGCGTCCGGATCTTTGCCTTGGCGGCCTCGGTCGCGTGGGACCCGCCGGGTGCGAGAATATTGCCTATGCCGCGCGGCGCCGCCGTTTCTGCTGGGAGCGCGCCGCCTCATAGCCGGCGAGCACCCGCCGCATCTCGTCGAGCGCCTTGCGCCGCCCTTCCTCGCTGCGGATGTGCGCGAGGTTGTGCTTCAGATTGGCGGCGAAATCGGCGTATTCATTCTGCCAGTCTTCACCCGCGAGCCGGGCGATATCGACGCGTCCGGTCCGGATTCGCTTGGGCGGTGCGCCGGGGGCGAGCGCGAAACTCTCCCCGATCGCCGGAGCGACGACGGCGAGCCGGGGCGTTTCGGATTGGACGAGCGTGCGAAGCGCTTCGATAGCTTCGCTCTCGCCATGACCCAGAAAAAGTCCGCCACGGATCGGGTGACGTTCGTGTATCCATGCCGCGAGCTCGTCGCGATCGGCATGTGCCGAATAGCTGTCGATGCGCCGGACGGCGGCGCGAACATTGATGTCCTTGCCAGAAATCCGCACGCGCTCGGCTCCGTCGAGGATGACCCGCCCGAGCGATCCGCGCGCCTGGAACCCGACGAACAGGATCGTCGACTGGCGCCGATGGAGATTATGCTCGAGATGATGGCGAATGCGCCCGCCCTCGCACATGCCCGAGGCAGCGAGAATGATGGCGCCCGACACGCTGTTGAGGCGGATCGATTCGGCGACATCCTCGACATAGCGGATCGAGGGATGCCGGAAGATGTCGGCGCCTTCGACATCTTCGAGCTCGGCAGCATGGCCTGCGAACACCTTCGTCGCCTGGCTCGCGAGCGGCGAGTCGACGAAGATAGGAACATTGGGGATGCGGTTCGCGTCGGCAAGGCGCGCGAGATCGAGCAGCAGTTCCTGTGTGCGTTCGAGCGCAAAGGTCGGGATCACGAGATTCCCGCCCCTCGCGAGCGCCGCTTTGACTTCGGTTTCGAGTAGCGCGCGGCGTTGCTCGATCGAGAGTTTGGGCCGCGTGCGGTCGCCATAGGTCGCTTCGCATATGAGGAAATCGACGCCCGCCGGCGCTGCCGGATCGTCGTGAAACGCCTTGTTGTCGGGGCCGATGTCGCCGGAAAAGAGCAGATGCACCCCGCCGGCTTCGAGTTCGACCGAGGCCGAACCCAGGATGTGGCCGGCGTTCCACAGCCGCGCCCGGAAACCTGGCGCGGGTTCGAACCATGTCCCAAGTCCGACCGGCTCGGCAAGCCGCCAGGCGCGAAGGCCATCGGCCTCGGTATAGAGCGGCTCGAACATCTCTTCGCCGGCGCGGTCATAGCGACGGTTCCGGCGCGCGGTGTCGCTCTCCTGAATCCTCCCCGCGTCGGCGAGCATATATTCGAGAAGGTCTGCGGTGGGCGCGGTGCACCAGACGGAGCCGTGATAGCCTTCCTTCGCGAGCTTCGGCAACAGCCCGCAATGATCGATATGAGCATGGGTCAGGAGCACGGCGTCGATCTTGCCGACCTCGAACGCGAAGGCGCCATGGTTCAGTGCTTCGAGGCTTCGCGATCCCTGAAATAATCCGCAATCGATCAGGATCCTGTACTGCCCGAGCGTGAGTTCCATGCACGAGCCGGTGACGGTTCCGGCGGCACCATGGAATTGGATCGTCAGTGGCGTTTCGGTATTGGCCATGACTAGCTGCCCTTCGTTCGCGGATGGGATCGACGACCGTGCATCGGCTCAGCGGCCCGCCGCGCCATGTTCGGTCATTGTCTCGAGCCACATGGTGCGGTGCTTGGGATCGCCCTCGACATTGCCGACGATGCTGCGTTCGGTCGGCGCGATGCCGACAAAGCGCAGAATGTTGCGCTCGAGGCTGCGCAGGCTGTGCGCGCGGAAATAGAAGCGATAGAAAAGCGCGGGCATCCCCATCGTCACGACGATATGGGCCGTCCGGCCCTTGAGGCGTTTTTCGGGCAAGCCGTTCGCCTTGGGCGCAAACGCGAAGCCCGGGCGCATCACCTGTTCGAAGAAGCCCTTGAGGCGAGCGGGCAGGTCTCCGAGCCAGAGCGGGTAGAAAATCACCAGATGTTCAGCCCATGCAATATCGTCCTGCGCCTCGGCGATCGCGGGCGGAAGCGGACCTTCTTCCCACTCGGCGCGACTTTCGAGCAAATCGAACGCGAGCTCCGCGACCGTGATGCGGCGGACCTCATGACCCGCCGCCAGCGCCGCCGCCGCATAGGTATCGGCCAGCGCGTGAACGAAGCGCCCGGGATCGGGGTCGGGATGTCCGTCGATGAGCGTGATCCGTCTGGTCTGCATGTGACATCCTGAACGAAGGGCCGCTGCCGGGTTTTGGGGCGGGACCAATGGACCGCCGCGCCGGGCCGAGCTGGACGGGACGGGTGAGGCGCGACGATCCGCGTGCCGCTTTTGATATCGCGGGCGGGTTCCTCCTATCCGTAGATTCCCGCATGGGCGCCCTGCGCTTGCCGTCCTAGCGAAGCGGGATGTCCCTTAAGGAACAATACGGATCGCGAACGCGCCGGGCGTTTCGCGCCCCGCCAAAAGCCGCTATGAGCGGTGATCGGGGGAAGGCGCACCGCGAGGGCGGCGGCGCCTTTGCAGCGCGGGCGGAGGCCGCGCGGTCGATGTCGATGATACAACGTCCTTTTGCGATGCGCCTGGCGCTGGCGCTGCTGTTTGTCGCTGCCGCGGCGCTGCTGCGCTATGCGCTCACTCCCTGGCTTGGCGGCAGTGCATCCTTCCTGCTTTTCGCACCCGCCATCCTTGCGGCCGCTTTCTATGCCGGTCCGATGGCGGCATCGATTGCGACCGCGCCAGCCCTTGGGCTTGGTCTCTATTTCGCCGGCTTCCGGGACGGCGGCAGCTATAATCTCGTCGAGGTCATAGTGTTTCTGGTCACCGCGGCCGGCATCGTCGCGCTCTCGCAAGCCTTCGAGCGGATGCGGCGGCGCGTGCATGAAAGCGACCATCGCGCTGCGCGGCGCGATGCCGAGGCGGCGCTGGTCGCCGAGGAACTCAATCTGCTCATCGACGGCGCGCAGGGGCATGCGATTTACCTGCTCGATGCCGAAGGCCGCGTGACGATCTGGAACAAGGGCGCCGAACGCCTCAAGGGCTGGCGTGAGGAAGAGGTCGTCGGCAAGGATGCCGCGATCTTCTATCCGCCCGACGCCGTCGCCGCCGGCAAACCTGAGGGCGACCTTGCCGTTGCGGCGCGAGAGGGACGTCTCGAGATGGAGGACTGGCGCGTCCGCAAGGATGGATCCGAGTTCCTCGCCGATGTCTCGATCACGGCGCTTCGCACCGCGGGCGGCGATCTTCGCGGTTTCGCCAAGGTCGTCTCGGACATCACCGGACGGCGCGCGGCCGAGGAGGCGCTGCGGTCGCAGGAAAGCCATCTCCGGTCGATCCTCTCGACAGTGCCCGACGCGATGGTCGTCATCGACGATCAAGGTTCGATCGTGTCCTTCAGCGCGGCCGCCGAGCGGCTGTTCGGGTATCAGGAGGCCGAGCTGCTCGGGGTCAATGTCAGCCGGCTGATGCCCTCACCCGATCGCGAGCGCCACGATGCCTATATCCGGCGCTTCCTCGAAACGGGGGAAAAGCGCATCATCGGCATCGGACGCGTGGTGTTCGCCGAGCGCAGGGACGGCTCGACCTTTCCGATGGAATTGTCGATCGGCGAGGCGTCGAGCGACAGTCACCCGCTCTTTACCGGCTTCATCCGCGACCTCACCGAACGCCAGCAGACCGAGGCGCGGCTCGAATCGCTCCAGTCCGAGCTGATCCATGTTTCGCGCGTCAGCGCGATGGGGACGATGGCCTCGACGCTCGCGCACGAACTCAACCAGCCGATCACCGCGGTCGCCAATTATGTCGAAGCGGTGCGCGACCTGCTCGCCAATCCCGATCCCGCCGACATTCCGATGATCCGCGATGTGCTCGACGATACGGCGAAGGAAGCGTTGCGCGCAGGGCATATCGTTCGCCGCCTGCGCGACTTCGTGGCGCGCGGCGAGGTCGAGAAGACGATCGAGAAACTGCCGGTGCTCATCAACGAGGCGGCGGTGCTTGGACTGATGGGCGCGCGCGAGAAGGGCGTCGAACCACGCTTCGACCTCGATCCCTATGCCTCGCCGGTGCTTGTCGACAAGGTCCAGATCCAGCAGGTGCTGATCAACCTCATTCGCAACGCTGTCGAAGCGATGGCCGACAGTCCGGTGCGGCAGCTGACCGTCACGAGCCGTCCCGACCAGCGCGGCTTTGTCCGCGTGATCGTCGCCGATACCGGCCCGGGGGTCAGCCCCGAGGTCGCCGAGCAACTTTTCACGGCGTTCGTCAGCACGAAGGCCGAAGGCATGGGTCTCGGCCTCTCGATTTGCCGGACAATCGTCGAGGCCAATGGCGGCCGCATTTGGATGGAACCTCGCGCCGGCGGCGGGACCGAATTTCATTTCACGCTGGTGAGCGCGAAGGCGGAGGAAAATGATGTCGGATAGGAAGCTCGTGCATATCGTCGACGATGAGGAGGCGATCCGGCGGTCGGCGAGTTTCATGCTCAAGACCTCGGGCTATGCGGTCGAGACCTGGGCGAATGGCGCGCTGTTCCTGAAGGAAATCCGGCACGTGCCCGAAGGCTGTGTCCTGCTCGACGTGCGCATGCCCGAAATGGACGGGCTCGAGGTCCAGCAGGCGATGCTAGAGCGCGGGGTTACCATGCCGGTGATCGTCCTTACCGGGCACGCCGACGTCTCGATCGCGGTCCGGGCGATGAAGGCCGGTGCGGTCGATTTCCTCGAAAAGCCCTTCGAAAAGGCGGTGCTCATTGCCTCGATCGAGGCCGCTTTCGCCCGCATGGCGGCGGCCGACGGTGCGGCGGCGCGCGCTGCGGAGGCCGAGGTCGTCCTTGGCATCCTGACCCCGCGCGAGCGCGAGGTTCTCGAGGGGCTCGCGCAGGGACTGCCAAACAAGACGATCGCCTATGACCTCGGCATCTCACCGCGCACCGTCGAAGTCCACCGCGCGAATCTCATGGCAAAGCTCGATGTCCGCAGCCTGTCCGACGCGCTGCGGCTCGCCTTCGCCGCCGGCCTCGGCGGCTGAAAACTGCGGACATTACGTAACGACCGCAGGACGCCTGGGCGCTAGACGGCAGTCCATCGGAGGATGGACCGCATGACGACAGCCCGCCGCGAACACCGACAGGCCGCAATCCGGCCCCCCGCGCCCGACCGCGCCGCGCGGTCGCGGCATTCGCCCCCTCTCATCGACCAGCTCACTCATCGCGAGCTCGAAGTCGTGGGCGGTCTCTTGCGGGGTCTCACCAACAAGCAGATCGGGCAGGAGCTCGGCATCAGTCACCGCACCGTCGAAATTCATCGCTCGCGCCTGATGCGCAAGCTCGGCGCCGCGACGCTCGCCGGGCTCCTCGGTATCATCCTGCCCCAGCGCGACCGGATCGACGCACTGATCGCGCGGCAGGCCCGCGCCACGCGCTAGATATCTCCCGTCACGAGGAAGAAGAAAAACAGCAAGGTTGCTGCCGTCATCACCGCGGTTGCCGCCCAGCCCGACCAGCTCTGGCGGCGCGAAATGACGAGACGGCCCATCGCGCGCGGATTGCGGGCGATCAGCATCATCACCAGCATGAGCGGCGCGGCGAGCACGCCATTGACCACCGCTGCCCAGTAGAGCGCGCGTGCCGGGTCGATGCCGATCGCCGAGAGCGAGGCGCCGGCAAGCGTGGTCGCTGCGATCGTTCCGTAGAAGAGACGCGCCGAAAGCGGCTTGGCGTCGAGGCTGCCTGCCATTCCCGCCATCTCGGTGACGGCGTAGGCGGCCGATCCGGCCAGTACCGGGACGGCGAGAAGGCCGGTGCCGATGATTCCGAGCGCGAACATCGAGAAAGCGAACGGCCCGGCGAGCGGACGCAGCGCTTCGGCGGCCTGCGCCGATGTGGCGATATCGCGAATGCCTTCGGCATGCAGCGTCGCCGCGGTCGCGAAGACGATCGCGAGCGAAATAAGGGTGCTGAACGCCATGCCCGTCAGCGTGTCGACACGAATGCGCCTGAACTCGCCATCGGCTGCCGCGGGCTTCAGGCAGAGCGGCTTGGCATGATGGCGATGCTGTTCCTCGATCTCCTGCCCCGCCTGCCAGAAGAAGAGATAGGGGCTGATCGTCGTGCCGAGGATTGCGACGAACGCCGTGGCATAGGCTGCATTGAGTTCGATGTCGGGAAGCAGCAGCGCCGTAAGGGCCGTCCCCCATGGAACATGCACCACGAACAGCACCGCGACATAGGTAAAGAGGGTGAGCGTCGTCCATTTGAGGATCGCGGCATAGCGAGAATAGCTGAGTCCGACCTCAAGGACGATGCTGAGAAGCCCGAACAACAAGGTATAGAGCCCGGCCTTGCCTCCGGCGAGCAGGGCCAGCGCCGCACCCATCGCGCCGAGATCGGCGCCGAGATTGATGATGTTCGCGACGAGCAGCAGCGACACCATCGACCAGAGCAGGGGACGCGAATAATGCCGCGGAGGTTGCGCGCGATCCCTGCGCCGGTAACGCGCCCGATTTCGGCGGCGATCTCCTGGATCGCCACCATCAGCGGGAAGCTCAGCACGAAGGTCCAGGAGAGCCGGTAACCGAATGCCGCGCCGATCTGGCTGTGCGTTCCGATTCCGCTCGGATCGTCGTCGGCGGCGCCGGCGATCAGGCCCGGACCGAGCGCACGAAGAAATGTCCGCGGGTTTGACGAAAGGTTCGCCGGCCGGGTCGGCGGTCCTTCGTCTTGGTCTATTTCCGCGGTCATCGAGGCCCCATTTTTTGAAATCATTTCACCTCTGGCCATTTCATGTGGCATTCGATCGGGCTCAGACGAGAAGGGTCGGCAGGACCGTGAGACTGGCCGCCACGCTCAGGACAAGCGGCAAGGCGAGCTTCCATCCTTGCGCAGCCTGCGATCGCCAGGGCGGTGGCGCCCTTGAACAGCGTGTTCGCGAGCACCGGGGCAATGATGACGATCGTCGCGATCTGGCCCTCGAGCAGACCCGGAGGTAGCGATCCCACCGTGATGATCGCGGAGTCGACGTCGGCCAGGCCCGAAAGCGCGATGACCAGCGCGAGGCCGCGTTCGCCCACCATCGCCATCATCCAGCGTGCGGCGACGGTCAGCACCATGACGAGCAGCATGAGGCCGATCGCCGGCGCGAGCCGGAACGGATTCTTGAGCTCGACGGGACGGTTGGCAGCGCCTTCCTTGCGGCGGCTCCGCAAAGCCCAGAGCATCGCGCCGCCGCTCACCAGCGCGGCGGGTGCCGCGAGCCAGCCGAAGGCCGGCATCGCTGCCGGCGCGAGGAACAGGGTCAGGACGATCGCGCGGATCAGCATGACCGCCGACGCCGCGCCGATGCCGGCAATGGCCATCGCCTCGCTTTCCTCGCCGTCGCGCACGCGCATCGCGAGCGCCGCGGTCACCGCGGTCGAGGAAACCATCGCGCCGGTCGCGGCCATGACGAGCGTGCCCCGCGAGGCGCCAAAGCGTTTCGCGGCGATATAGCCGAGAAAGGAGAAGCCCGAGACGAACACCACGACCAGCCAGAGCTGGCGGGGATTCCAGGCGTCATAGGGGCCGAAGCGCTGGTCGGGCAGCAGCGGCAATATGGCGAGCGCGATGAGCGCGAACCGGACGATCGCGCCGACCTCGATATCGCTGAGACCGGAAACCCAGCGATGAAGCTCGGTCCGCAGGGCAAGCACCAGCGTCATGGCGACGGCGACCACCGTTGCCATCTCGCTCCGACCGCTGGCCGCGAGATAGCCGCAACCGAGAGTGATGAGGGCCGCGAGGCTCGATGTCGCGCTCAGCTGCTCGGGCGCCGCGCGTTTTTGCATAGCCGATGAGGGTGAGGACAGCTGCAGCCCCGGCGACGATCGCCGCGATCGCCGGGCTTTGAGATCCGGTAGCTCCCGCGATGCCGCCCGCCAGGCCGAACAGCGCAAAGGTCCGCACACCCGCGAAGCGGCTGCCCGCGGTCTCGTTGCGCAGGCTCCAACCGCGCTGGATGCCGACGAGCAGCCCGAGAAGAAGCGCCAGCCCGATGCCGGCGAGCTGCTGCAGGTTGGCGTCTGGAAGGGATTCGATCATCTCGTTCGCCGGGCGCGGATGTTCAGCCGCCGAACTCGCGCTCGCAGTCGATGCAATGCGCGGCGTGCGGAACGGCTTCGAGGCGTGCGGCATCGATCGGGATGCCGCACGCGGTGCAGAGACCGTAATGGCCGGCATCGAGACGCGCGATCGCGAGCCGGATTGCCTTCATCTGCTCAGTTGCGGCGCTTTGCCGCGCATCGATCGTCTCGTCGTCTTCGCGCTCGATAGCCTGCTCGGCGGAATCGTCGTCGAGCGGCACGCGCTGCTCGCTTTCCAGCCACTCAACCTCCGCTGCGAGTTGGTCGAGGCGCACGACCAGGCCCGCGCGTATCTCGGAAAGACTGTGCATCACGCCTCCTCCTCGATCGCGATGAGCGCGGCGATCGCGTCGAGGATGAACAGCCGCCTTTTCTTGAGGTCCTCCAGCTCGTCGTCGGCGACCGCCGCAAGACCGGCCTCGACTCGCTGAATCCGGCTCTGAAGGTCATGATGCTCCTCGGCGAGCTGGCGAAAATTCGAACTGCCAAGCTTGAGTGCATGGAGCGCTGGCCCGTGGTCCGGAAACAGCGCATGAAGATCGTGGCCGGCTTCGCTCATCCTGGGTCCTTTCGTCGCGGATGTGTCTCGCCGGATTGCGCCGGGACGCGCGCCCTGTCGTTACGCAATAGCCCTTACGCCCCTGGCGGTTCGCGCCGGTCGGACCTTTCCTCACACCACATACGTACAGTTGCGTAATCACGGGCGCATGCAGAGCCGCTATTCCCGGCCGCATGAGGGGTCAGCCACATCTTTTCCGCCATCCAGGCCGCGACCGCCAAGCAACGGCGTGGCGTGCGGAGCGCGCGTCGCTTGCGGGTGCACGGCGATGAGCGATTGCGCATCCTGCGCCGTACGCTGCCGCGCCATCTGCGCCAGCCTTGCCGCCGACGAAGCCGCCGAACTCGGCCGCATGGGGCGGCGGCAACGCGTGAAGGCGGGTCACACCCTGCTCTGGGAAGGCGACGAAGCCCCGACGGTCGCGAATGTCCTGTCGGGCGTCCTGAAGCTGGTCGTCGCCACCGCCGATGGCCGCGAGCAGATCGTCGGGCTCGTCTTCCCTTCCGACTTTATCGGCCGCCCGTTCGGCAAGCAAAGCCCCTACCGGGTCACCGCTATGACCGACGCCGAGGTCTGCATCTTCAATCGCCAGCAGTTCGACGATTTCGCGGGTCGCCATCCGCATCTCCAGCAGAAACTGCTCCATCGCACGCTCGACGAGCTCGACCGCGCGCGCCACTGGATGATGCTGCTCGGCCGCAAGTCGGCACCCGAAAAGGTCGCCTCCTTCCTTCTCGACATGGAAGAGCGGCTGCCCGCCGATGCCAGCGAGACCCCGGGCGGGTTCGAGCTCCCCTTCGGCCGCCAGCAGATCGCCGACATATTGGGGCTGACGATCGAAACGACCTGCCGGCAGCTGACGCGCATGCGCAGCGACGGCCTCGTCGACTTGCCCTCGCGGCGCGCGGTGCGGATCAACGACCGCGCCCGAGTGGCAGCGATGGCCGGCTGAGAAAATGGGGACGTGCGCGAAGCTCGCCGGAAGGGCGGCGCTTTTGCTGGGAGCGGCGCTGCTGTTGCCACTCGCGGCCTCGGCCAAGCCCTCAGGCCCGCATGGGAGCGTGCTCGATGCCGCCGAGCGGTTGAAGCCCGGAGATTATATCTGGGCGCCCGAAATCGCACCGCGCGGGCCCTTGATGATGATCGTGAGTCTCGCGACCCAGCGCGGCACGCTGTATCGCAATGGCGTCCCGATCGCGATCACCACTGTCTCGACGGGCAAGGCCGGTCATGAAACACCGACCGGTGTCTTCACGATCCTCCAGCGCGACGTCGACCATCGCTCGAGCCTCTACGACGATGCACCGATGCCCTATATGCAGCGGCTGACCTGGGGCGGCGTGGCGCTGCACGGCGGCACCTTGCCCGGCTACCCCGCTTCGCACGGCTGCATTCGCCTGCCGCATGGCTTCGCCCGTCTCCTCTATGGGGTCTCCCGGCTCGGCATGACGGTCATCGTCACCGACGCCGCAGCGGTGCCGCGCGCGGCCCCGGCCGATCCGCTCGCCATGACCGAAACGGGCCCTTCCGATGCCGCGCTGCTCTGGACGCCCGAACGCGCGCCCAGCGGCCCCCTGTCGATCATCGCCAGCGCCGCAGACCAGCGGATACTGATCCTCCGCAACGGAACGATCATCGGCTCGGCGCCCGCGCGCATCGAGGGATCGATGACGGGCACTTCCGCCTTCATCCGGCGGTCGGGCGCCGAGGGGCCGGCAGCCTGGACGGAAGTCCCCCTTCCGGGCGCGATCGCCGCGAGGACACCGACGTCTTTCGCCGGGCGCGTCCACATCGCGGCCGATCTGCGCGCGCTGCTCGGCCCGCTTCTGGTCGCGGGAACGAGCGTCATCATCACGCCCGATTCGCTGCGCGCCGGAAGCCCGATGCCGGAGGAGATTCTCGGCGGGGACGGGGAAAGGCGCGCCGGATCGCTAGGCGCCGACATCGGCGCGTCCGGTCCTACGGCCACAGCCGCGGAGCGAGCGACAGGATCAACGACGCGCAGATCACAAGCGAAAGCATCGCCGATCCGAGCTTGAGCCGAAGCAGCGCCTCGCCGTGCCGGTCGGTGTGAATACCAGGGGGCATGATATAACTCCGGTGCGAGGGAATCGCGCGAGATCGAAGGGGAGGGCCGGAGCCGCGTCTGCGGTTCCGGCCCGTTTGCCTAGCTGGCGATCTTGATCTTGCGAGCGTGATCGCGCGCCTTTTCGGTCTTCGCGATCTCGACGCTGAGCAAGCCATGCTTGAACTTCGCTTCGATCTTGTCGGCATCGGCGTCGGCGGGCAGGGCGATGCGGCGCCGGAAGCTGCCGTGACGCCGCTCGCTGATCAGATGTCCATCCTCGCGGCGCTCGGAGGATTCCTCCTTTTCGCTCGCGAGCAGGAGGACCCCGTCGGCGAACTCGAGCCGGATGTCCTTCTCGGTGAGGCCCGCGAGCTCGGCGGTCAGCTTGTAGGCCGGGCCGGTATCGACGAGCTCGACCGCCGGGAGCGGGCTCACGAGCCGCGGGACATAGCTCAGCAGGCTGCGGCCGGGGAGAGCGAATTCCTCGAACATGCGGTCGAGTTCGCCGCGCAGCCAGTTCATAGCGCCAAGCTCCGCCTCAGCGGGCTGGCTACCCGCGGTGCGGGTCGGGGTCAGATCGTTCATCAGCTTGCTCCTTCTTGAAAATCGAGAGGGATCGCGGCGGCGGGCTGTGCCCGGGCAGAGCCCTCGTCGCCGCGATGCGCCGGAGCGCAACCCGGACCTAGCGAGCAGGCCGCGACGGCAGAATCGGGGAAGCCCCCAAGCGGAGCTCTCCTTACGGAAATTTGCGGATAAGCCGCACCCTCCGTCCCGGGTAAGGCTGCCTGCACGCGCCGGCGGCTCGTGCCGATGCTCGCCGGCTTCGGTCCGCTCGCAACGCGAGCCGGATTTCTTTCGAAGGAGAAAGATCATGCAGAAGAAGAGTGACGGCCAGCTGCAGGATGACGTGGTCGCCGAACTCGAATGGGATCCGAGCGTCGATCACGCCGATATCGGCGTCTCCGTCAACGACGGCGTCGTGACGCTGGCGGGCTATGTGAAGAGCTTTCCGCAAAAGGTCGCGGCCGAGCGCGCCGTACGGCGCGTCGCGGGGGTTCGCGCGCTCGCCGAGGAACTGAAGGTGCGCTTCGCGTCGGATCCCAAGACCGCCGACCATGAAATCGCCAAGCGGATCGTCGACATGATCGGGTGGACGGTCGCGATTCCCGAGGGGCAGATAAAGGTGAAGGTCGAGCGCGGCTGCGTCACGCTGACCGGCACCGTCGACTGGCACTTCATCGCAAAAGAAGTCGCGCGCGCCGCGGGTCAGATATCGGGAGTCACCGGCGTCTCGAACCTGATCAAGGTCGGCGATATTCCCACCCCTGCCGACGTCAAGGCGAGGATCATGGCGGCGTTCAAGCGACAGGCGGGTCTCGATGCAAGCGGCGTATCGGTCACCACCGAGGGCAGCACAGTCACACTGCGCGGCCGGGTCAAGGCGTGGGGCGAGCGGCGTATGGCCGAACTCGCGGCCTGGTCGGCGCCCGGCGTGACCGACGTCGAGGATTATCTCGCGGTCGACAGCTGATCCCGCTCGCCAGGGGAAGAGGCGACCCTCCTGCGGCCGTCCGGACATCCGGGCGGCCGCCTTTCTATCCGTATCATTGCGCATATCGGCCTGGGCTGACGACACATAGTCTCGGCGCAGACACCAAGGAGACGGCTTATGAAGAATATCCTGCTGCTCGTACATGACGACCATGGCCAGGAAGCCCGCCTGCAGGCGGCGCTCGATATCACTCGCGCGGTCGAAGGCCATCTGACCTGTATCGACGTCACCCCTTATCCGGTCCTTGCCGGCGACGGCTTCGGCTTTGCCGAGACCGTCGTCGTCCTCGACGAGCGCGAAAGCGAGGCGAAGAACAAGTCGGTGATCAGCAACCGCCTGTCGCGCGAGGATGTCAGCTGGAGCTGGATCGATGCGATGGACGAGATTGCAAACGCGGTGCTCGATGCCGCCGACCTAGCCGACCTCATCATCCTCAATCGCGCGCTCGACGGCTTTCCGATACCCGACATGCGCGACATTGCGAGCCGCATCGTGACGCGCGCGAGCGCGCCCGTGCTGGCGGTGCCCGAAACGCTCGAGCGCTTCGAGCTCGAGCGTGCGCTCGTCGCGTGGGACGGCCGTCCCTCGGCTGCGGCCGCGCTCCGCGCCGCTGTACCGCTGCTCGTCTCCGCGAAGGAGGTCGAGATCTTCACCGCGCAAGGGTCCGACAATCATATCGTGCCCGAGGATGCTGCGGCCTATCTGGCGCGCCACGGCATCGCGGCAAATGTACGTAAGACCGACATCGGCAAGTTTCACGCCGATTTCCTGATCTCGGACGAGGCCACGTTGTTCCGCGCCGATTATATCGTGATGGGCGCCTACGGCCGCGGCCGGCTGCGCGAGACCTTCGGCGGCGCTACGAAGAATCTGCTTTCGAAGAGCAAATTTCCCCTGCTGATGAGCCATTGATCGATGGCCCCGGCCCTGTTTTCCGGCTTCGGGCTCGCATCTCCGAAAGGGCGAGCCCGATGATTTACATGACCTAGCATGGTGCGACCAGAAACCAGTCGCCATGCAGAAGCTTCGATAACGGGACCATGGACATGTTGATCGCCCGATCGGGTTGGAGCGAGGCACCGCCGACCATCCTTATCGTCGAGGATGACCCGGCGGTGCGCCGCTCGCTCCTCCTGCTTTTGCAGGGACGCGGATTCGCGGCGAAGGCGTGGTCCGCCGCCGATCTCGCGCTCGTCGAGGCGGCGCGCGCCGCGCCCGACTGTCTGATCGTCGATTACCGGCTCGAGAGCAGCGACGGCATCGCGATGCTCGGCGCGCTGCGTGCGCAGGGGTGGGATGGGCCGGCCATCCTGATCTCTGCCTATCCGTCCGAGGAATTGAGCGCGCGGGCGCGCGAGGCAGGCTTTGCGCTTGTTATCGAAAAGCCGCTGCGCGAGCATATGCTCGTCGACGCCGTGACAAGGCTCACGCGCAGCCGCACGCTGCCTGCAAGCCCTTAAGCCGTGTCGGGCGCCCCGCGGACGCCGCTATTCAGGATATTCGCGCGGCGTGGCTTCAGGATGGCTGTCCGGAAGCACCGGTGCCTCCGGCGACGTGCGCAGTGGCTGGCGATCGGGGTCCGGCGCCGGCGTCTCCGGATAGGCCTTGTCGGGCTGCGCCGGCGGTTCGCAATCGGGACATTCGGGAGGACGCGCCGCGCTGGCGGGGTCTCGCTCGAAACGATCCATGGCAGTCTCTCCTGGCAGGCCCGTCTGGCCTTCGCCACTTTCGCGCCGCTGGTGCGGGCGCGCCATTAGGGATTCCCCCTAGCCGCGCCCTCGGGGACGAGGACGAGCGCGCCTTCGACTTCGCCGGCGCGCAACTGGTCGAGCGCGCGATTGGCGTCGGCGAGCGGTAGCGCGGTGACATGCGTCCGCACACCGCAGCGCGCCGCGGCTTCGAGAAACGCTGCGCCATCGGCACGGGTCAGATTGGCGACCGACCGGATCGACCTTTCCTCCCAGAGATCGGCATAAGGAAAGGACGGGATGTCGCTCATATGAATGCCCGCGCAGATGACGCGTCCGCCCTTGCGGACATGGCGTAGCGCTTCGGGAACCAGTGCCCCAACCGGCGCAAAGAGGATGGCTGCGTCGAGCGGGTCCGGCGGCGCTTCGGTCGACGCGCCCGCCCAGACGCAACCAAGCCGGCGGGCGAAATCCTGGCCAGAGGTATCGCCCTCGCGCGTGAAGGCGTAGACATCGGTGCCGTCGGCGATCGCGAGCTGCGCGAGAATATGTGCGGCGGCGCCGAAACCATAGAGGCCGAGTGCCTTCGCGCCGTCCGCCATGCGATAGGCGCGGTAGCCGATCAGCCCGGCGCAGAGCAAAGGCGCCGCGTGAAGATCGTCGAAGGCGGCAGGGATTGCGAGGCAAAATCGCGCATCGGCGACGACATGCGAAGCGAAACCGCCGTCGCGCGTGAAGCCGGTGAACTCGGGCGCGTCGCAGAGATTTTCATGGCCCGCGGCGCAATAGGGGCAGGTTCCGCAGCTCCTGCCGAGCCAGGGCACGCCGACCCGGTCGCCGAGCCCGAACCGCGTGACGCCCGCGCCGAGTGCATCGACGCGGCCGACGATCTCATGGCCCGGGACAATCGGAAGCCGGCCGCTGATGTCCCCGTCGGCGATATGGAGATCGGTCCGGCACACGCCGCACGCGGTGATCGCGATCCTGATTTCGCCGTCGGCCGGAGTCGGCATTGCGCGTTCGACGCGGCGCAGCGGTGCACCCGGCGCGTCGAGCTGCATCGCATGAAAGCCGTGGTCCATTGGGAGTGTCTCCAGCCGGCAGCCGGTCGGGCGCCGACCCCATGACCCAGGTCAGCGAAGCTCGAGTTCGAGCAGAGCGAGCGTGGCGTCGCCATCATAGTCGCTCGCCTTGAACCCCAGCGTCCGTTCGACCTCCATCGCGCCGCGATTGGCGCGGCTCTCGATCGACCGCAGCGCCTTGAGGCCGCGAGCGCGGGCGAGATCGACGGCATGGTTGAGGAGGGTCCAGCCGACGCCGCGTGTCTTATACGCCGACGCGACCGAAATCGCGACCTCGGCGGTCACGAACGCATCGTCGGCAGCAATCAGCAGGCTCGCAATCAGCTCCGAGGTCGCGGCATCGAACGCGAGCAGATGCTCGCGGTGCCGGTGATCGACCCCGATCATCGCCGCGAGCTGGGCGCTCGACAGGTGCGACTGGCCGCTGAGGAAGCGAAACTGCATATCGTCGGCCGTCAGGCCGTCGAAGAAATGATTGACGATATCCGCGTCGCTCTCCGCGACCGGCCGGAGACGAAGGACGACGCCGCTGCGGGTCTGCAGGCGGGTTTCGGTCGCCTCGCTGAGCGTGGCGTCGGGCGCATTGGTGAGCGTCATCCTCTGTCTCCTTGGTTGGGGTCGGACCGCCGGAGCGGCGAAGGGCGAAGGGTGAGTGTGCCCACGATGCGGCTTTGCTCGCGCCGCGGGTCTACCGGCGCGCGGTTCTCGGGCGTGCGGCGTGGATATGCGCGAATTGGGGTCAATGAACGGGGTTTCGGCATTGCCTGCTCCTTTGCGATCGCAGGCTAGCGCCCCGCGCGGTTGGCGCATTTCGTAATTATACGGAGCGACCCCTGTGCCGCTCGGCCTGAAAGCGCGGCCTTTTTGATCAGGGTCAATGAAGCCGACGCGCATAAGCGCTTCCCTCTTGGTCTTAAAGGAGGGCAAGATATGCGAAACCTGTTGATTCACGCCGACGCGAGCCCGGCCATGGCCGCGCGCACGGAGACTGCTCTCGCTATCGGACGGCGCCTCGGTGCCCACCTCAGTTTCCTGATCTGTTCGCCCTTCCAACAGTTCATCGCCTCCGATCCCTTCGGCGGCATGTATCTGGCGCGCGAACAGCTCGCCAAGGCGCAGCTTGCCGATGCCGAGCTCGAGACCCGGCTCGCGGCGCAGCTCGCGCGCGAGGATGTGCCCTGGGATGTCGCGGTCGCCGACGGCGATGCGCTCGCGGCGCTCTCGCTCGCCGCGACGCTCGCCGATCTGGCCATCGTATCGCTGGGCCCCCGCGACCGGCGCGGCCTCGCGCAGCCGACGCTGGCGGGCGACCTCGCGATGACGGTGCCCGCGCCCGTGCTCGCCTTGCCCGCCGAAGGCGAGCCGCTCGACCTTGACGCCCCGGTGATGATCCTGTGGAACGGCAGCCCGCAAGCCGCGCACGCCTTGCGCGCCGCGGCGCCGTTGATGGCGGGCGCGGGCAGCGTGACGATGGTACAGGTCGGGCCGGATGAGGGACGGGTGCCCGCCGAAGACGCGCTCTGCTATCTGTCCCGGCACGGCATTCATGCTGAGCTTCGCCGCCTCGATCGCGGGGCGCTGACACCCGAGGAGATTCTTGAGCAAACCGCGCAGGAACTGGCGCCCGGCCTCATCGTCATGGGCGCCTATGGCCGTACGCGGCTGCGCGAAACCCTGTTCGGCGGGGTGACGCGCTATTTGCTCGAAGCCGCGCCGGCGCCGCTGCTGCTCGCGCATTGACCGCGAGGCGTGCCTGCCGGGCGCCCGGCGCATGACCGATTGCCTGTCCTGCATTATGCGCAACCGCGCCATTTGTGCGAGCCTGCAGCCCGACGAGCTCCTGTTGCTCAGCCGGATGGGCCGGCGCCAGCGCGTGAGCAGCGGGCATACGCTCCTGTGGGAGGGCGACGACGCGCCGGTCGTCGCCAATGTCCTCGAAGGCGTCCTGAAACTCGTCGCCGCCACCGCCGACGGGCGCGAGCAGATCGTCGGTATCGTCTTTCCCTCGGACTTCATCGGGCGGCCGTTCGGGAAGGAAAGTCCGTATAGCGTCAGCGCGATCAGCGCCGCCGAGCTTTGCACCTTCCATCGCGATCAGTTCGACGAGTTCGCCGCCGACCATCCCGATCTTCAGCAGAAATTGCTGCGCCGCACGCTCGGCGAACTCGATCGCGCGCGCCGCTGGATGCTTCTGCTCGGGCGCAAGTCGGCGTCCGAGAAGGTTGCTTCCTTCCTGCTCGAAATGGCCGATCGCTTGTTGCCTCGGGGTGCGGCGGAAACGGCGCGAGGCTTCGAGCTCCCCTTCGGCCGTCAGCAGATCGCCGACATCTTGGGTCTCACCATCGAGACCACCAGCCGCCAGCTCACCAAAATGCGCGCCGATGGCCTGATCGATCTGCCATCGCGCCGCGCGGTCGTGATCAACGACCTCGCGGCGCTGAAAGAGATGGCGGGCTGATCGGCCACCGGCGCCAGTTGGGAGGTCAGAAATGAAAGGCAACACCGGCGCTGATCACCCAGGGGTCCAGCTTGTGCCGCGTCTTCAGCACCTCGGTCGTCCCGGCATACCATGTCGCGGTCGGACGGAGGAAATAGCGTTTGGCATCGAAGGATAGCGCGAGTCCCTTCTCGTTCACCGGAATATCGACCCCGGCCTGGAGCGCGGCGCCGAGCTTGTCGCCCATCTTCTGGCGGGTCGCGCCGAGCGACCGGGTCGTGGCGCCGGGCTTCTCGTCGATGAAAATGAAATAGCTCGGACCCGCGCCGACATAAGGCTGGATGCCGCCATCCTTGCCGAAATGATATTTGAGGGTGAGCGTAGCGGGGACGATCTTGGCGTTCGACACCAACGTCGCGCCGCTCAGCGCGCCGCGGCCGTTCACGTCATGCTGGGTGACCCCTGCGATCGTCTCGAGCGAGATATGTTCGGCGACAAAATATTCGATCGCGACCGTCGGCGTCACATTGTCGTCGGCCTTCGTCTGCGTTCCGGCCGGAAGGCCGATCCGGTCGAGCTTGACGTCGCTGATCTTGCCGTCGGGCGCGACATAGGTCGCGAAGACCTTGAACTGGATGTCGCCGGCCTTTGCCGCAGCTTGGCCGGGAAGCGCGGCGGCGGCCAGCGCGATGAGGGAGAGAGGGTATATTTTCATGGGTACGCTCCTCTGTTTTGAGGAAATCTCCCTGCACCTGCCGCGATTATCACTCATTGATGCGGCGCAATATAATCTTTGATCCCGGTCAATGTTCTTGGCCCCATAACCAGCCAACAGCGACCCGAACGGCGCCGCGCAAGGCGGCGCCAAGCGGGGACGAGCGAAATGGACACTCTGGTAGCAAAGGCGGGGGGATGGCTTGGCTTGGCGTTCCTGGCGCTGGTCATGGCGGCGGCGGCGGTGGATGCGTCTTTCGCGGTTCATATGGTCATCGTCGCGCTGGCCGCTTTGCTGATGCTCGGGGCGACCGTATCGCGCGCCGATTATGAGGCGATCGCGCGCGGGATATGGAAGATGCCCGCCGATCAGGGCGTCTATGACGACGATCCGATCCGGTGGGGCGTCATTGCCACGCTGTTCTGGGGCCTTGCCGGTATGGCGGCAGGCCTCTTCATCGCGCTCCAGCTTGCCTTTCCGGCGCTCAACCTCAATCTCGAATATACGACATTCGGGCGCCTCCGGCCGCTGCACACCTCGGCGGTGATCTTCGCCTTTGGCGGCAACGCGCTGATCGCCACCAGCTATTATGTCGTGCAGCGCACCTGCCGCGCGCGGCTTGCCTTCCCGACGCTCGCGCGCTTCGTCTTCTGGGGGTACCAGCTCTTTATCGTGCTTGCCGCGACCGGCTATCTGATGGGGGTCACCGAGGCAAAGGAATATGCCGAGCCCGAATGGTATGTCGATCTCTGGCTGACGATCGTCTGGGTCGCCTATCTTATCGTCTTCCTCGGCACGATCGTGAAGCGCCGCGAGCCGCATATCTATGTCGCGAACTGGTTCTACCTCAGCTTCATTATCACCATCGCGATGCTGCACCTTGTCAACAATCTGTCGATGCCAGCGAGCTTCTTCGGATCGAAGAGCTACGCCGCCTTCGCGGGCGTCCAGGATGCGCTGACGCAATGGTGGTACGGACATAATGCGGTCGGCTTCTTCCTGACCGCCGGCTTCCTCGCGATGATGTATTATTTCGTGCCGAAGCAGGCCGAGCGACCGGTCTATTCCTATCCGCCTGTCGATCATCCACTTCTGGTCGTTGATCTTCCTCTACATCTGGGCGGGGCCGCACCATCTGCATTACACCGCGCTGCCGACTGGGCGCAGACGCTGGGCATGGTCTTCTCGATCATGCTGTGGATGT
>JACDQN010000054.1 GCA_015657575.1 Sphingopyxis sp. | reverse complement strand
GCCGCGGCGCGCTCGATATCGAGGGACTGGGCGAAAAGAGCATTCAGGAGTTCCTCGACCTCGGTTGGCTCGACAAGGGGCCCGCCGACATCTTTCGCCTGAAAAACCACCGCGCCGAGCTGCTCGGGCGTGAAGGGTGGAAGGAAAAGTCGGTCGATAATCTCTTCGCCGCGATCGAAGCGAAGCGCCAGCCCGACGCCGCGCGCCTGCTCTTCGGGCTCGGTATCCGCCATGTCGGCGCGGTGACGGCGCGCGACCTGCTCAAGGGGCTCGGCGATATCCGGCGGCTTCCTGAGAAGGCAGCCGAAATCCATGCCTATCTCGATGCCAATCCACAGGGCGACGGCGAATCCCATGGCAAATATACCGCGCGCCGCGTCGAAGCGTTCAAGGCGATTCTCGAAGTGCGCGCCGACGGCATCGGCATCGCGGTCGGCGAAGCGCTCGCCGACTTCTTTCACGAACCGCACAACCGCGACCTGTGGGACGACCTGCTGTCCGAAGTCGCGCCGCCGCTCTACGTCGTCGAGACGCGCGAGAGCGAGGTGTCAGGCATGACCGTCGTCTTCACCGGCAAGCTCGAGACGATGAGCCGCGACGAGGCCAAGGCGCAGGCCGAGGCACTCGGCGCCAAGGCGGCGGGCAGCGTCAGCGCCAAGACCGATCTGGTGGTTGCGGGGCCGGGCGCGGGATCGAAACTCAAGCAGGCGAGCGCGCTGGGGATAAGGGTGATCGACGAAGGGGAGTGGGCAAAGATCGTGGAGGCGGCGGGATGAGTAACGCCCACACTCTCGTCACCCCGGACTTGACCCGGGGTCCATGACGCCGGGACAGCGATGGATGCCGGATCAAGTCCGGCATGACGAAGATTGAGTTAGCGTGATAGTAAGCCGTGCGCCTCATTACAGACGGCGCGGCGAAAATGCCGTGAGGGGGACACATGGCAAAGCGTGATTATCTTCAGAATCTGATGCGCGATCTCGAATCGCATACCGAGGTGCGGCGGTTCGGCAGCGGCTGGTTGTCGGGCTTTTTCGGCCTGCTCTTCGCGATCGCGGGTTTTTTCATGGTCATCGCGCTGCGCTTCCCCGAATGGTTCGCGACCCCCGAGCTGGAGATCGTCAAGAACTGGGGCGGTTTCCGCGGGGTCGTCCACGCAACCTTGCTGATCAGCTATGGCCTCTCGCTGCTCAGCCTGCTGCTGCGCCCCCGAAAAGTGCTCGGGCTCACCGCGCTGATGATCGGGCTCGCCGCGATCCTCGTCGGCGGCGCGAACGTCCAGCCGCAGGAAACGCGCGACTGGGGCATTTTCTTCGGGCTCGACTTCTTCGTCGTGAACCTGCTCGTCACCGGCTTCATGTTCGCGCCGCTGGAACGCGCCTTTCCGCACCGCCGGACGCAGCGGCTGTTCCGCACCGAATGGCGCGAGGATCTTTTCTATTATCTGGTCAGCACGATGTTCGTGCAGGTGCTGAGCTTCCTTGCCCTCGCGCCTTCGACGATCATCAATGAAAATACGTCGAACTGGGAGGCGTTCCGCGCCGCCGTCGCGTCGCTGCCGTGGATCATCCAATTCGTCATCGTGCTCGTCGCGTCGGACCTGGCGCAATATTTCTTCCACCGCACCTTCCATCGCTATCCCTTCCTCTGGGGCTTCCACGCGGTGCACCACAGCGCGAAATCGATGGATTGGCTCGCGGGATCGCGGATGCATTTTGTCGAGATCATCCTCTTGCGTTCGATCACCTCGCTGCCACTGTTCACGCTCGGCTTCGCGCCGTCGGTGATGCAGGCTTATATCGGCTTCGTCTATGTCTGGTCGTCGTTGCTCCACGCCAATGTCGGCGGCAATTTCAACCGGCTCGGTCACTGGATCGCGACGCCGCGCTTCCACCATTGGCATCACGGGCTCGAGCGCGAGGCGTTCGACGTCAATTTTGCGATTCATTTCCCGTGGATCGACAAATTGTTCGGCACCTTCCACCTGCCGAAGGATCGCTGGCCCGAAAATTACGGCATCCCCGAGGATGTGCCCAAAAACTATTGGGGCCAGTTCCTCTATCCCTGGACGCGCACGGGCAAGAAGACCGACGAGACGCCGGCCGAATAGCCGGGGGCGGATAGGGCAATCTGTCCGCTTGCCGCCCGCGCGGCGCCGCGTAAGGCGCCGTCCGTGAGCTTGCTCGCCGCCTTTCGCCGTCCTGGCATCCTGCTGCTTTTGCCGCTGCTCCTCGCGCTCGCTGCGCGCGTCGTCGTCGCGCCGGGCTGGATGATCGAAAGCGACGCCGGCGGGTCGATCACCGTGCGTATCTGTTCGGATCCTGCCAACCCCGGCGGGACGATGACGATCGAGTTCGAGAAGGCCGGCGAAAAAGCCGGCAGCCATGACAAGGGTGCGGCGCAGCAGCATTGCCCTTGGGGAGCGCTCGCCAATGCGCCGATCGTTCCCGATCTTCCGGTCCTCGCGGCCGCGCCGCTGGCTGCCGCACCCGCACCCCTCGCGGTTCCGTCGTTGGGCTTTGCGCCCGGCACAGCCTCACCGCTTCCTCCGAGTACCGGTCCTCCCGTCTTCGCCTGATCCAGCTTGAACCGCCGCCGCGCCACGCGCGCTGCGGCCCATGCCTGTTTCCGGGGAAGATTTTCCAATGACCAAATTCGCATATCGTGCGGCGCCCTCGCTGGCGCTCGCCCTCGCTATTGTCGCCGCGCCCGCTCAAGCCGAAGCGGCCGACGCCACGATCATCGTCACCGCACCGACCGCGACCGACGCCGCAGAGGACCGTGTCAGACGCACCGCCGGCGGTGCCGACGTCGTGTCGCACGAAGATTATGCTGACAAATCGGTGATATCCTTGCGCGACACGCTGGCCTTTTCGCCCGGCGTCTATCTTCAGCCGCGTTACGGACAGGAAATACGCATTTCGATTCGCGGCTCGGGCCTCTCGCGCGGCTTTCATATGCGCGGGCTGACGCTGTTGCAGGACGGGGTGCCGATCAACCTCGCCGACGACAACGGCGATTTCCAGGAACTCGAACCCATCTTCTTCGACCATCTCGAAGTCTATCGCGGCGCCAACGCACTGCGCTTCGGGTCGGGCACATTGGGCGGCGCGATCAACGGCGTGACGCCGACGGGACGCACTGCGCACGGCCTCTATATGCGTGCCGATGTCGGCAGCTTCGACAGCTATCGCGGCCTCGTTTCCGCAGGCATCGCAGGCGACCGCATCGACGCATGGGGGGCGATCGGTGCCGACACCTCGGACGGCGACCGCGATCATGTGAAGCGCAGGAGCGTCCGCTTTCATGGCAATGTCGGGATGCGGTTCAGCGATATCGTGTCGAACCGGCTGTATGTTAGCTTCAACACTATCGACCAGGAAATACCGGGCGCGCTGACAAGGGCGCAGGCGTTGGCCACTCCGCATATGGCAAACCCCGCCACGGTGGCGGGCAACAATGCACGCGACGTCGATTCGCTGCGCATCCAGAACCGCACGCGCTTCGACTGGGGGGCGCTGACGCTCGACGTCGGTGCCTTCCTCAACGTCAAATCGCTCTATCATCCGATTTTCGAGGTGATCGATCAGGAGAGCGCCGATCGCGGCGGCTATTTTCGCTTCGACTATGCGGGCGAGTGGATCGAGGCGACTGTCGGCGGCGAGCTGCGTGTCGGCGACATCCGCGCGAAACGCTTCGTCAATCTCGCTGGAAAGCGGGGTAACGTGCGGTTCAGCGCCGATCAGGACGCGCGTGCCGCAACGCTTTACGGCGAGCTGCGCGTGAAACCGGTGACACGTCTGTCGCTGATCGCGGGCGGCATCTACGCCGACGGCAAGCGCCGGCAGCTGATCAATCTGAACGCCGCCGCGCCGGCGCAGATCGGCACCGTCGGCCGCGCCGACTTCGACGCCTTCTCGCCCAAGTTCGGAATCCTGTTCGAACCCGCAGCCGGCGTTCAATTCTACGCCAACACCAGCCGCTCGGTCGAATTTCCGGGTTTCAACGAACTGGCGCAGATCGCAAGCTTCGTTGCACTCGACCGCAGCGGGCGTGGACCGCGGAGCTCGGTACGCGCGGCAGGGCAGGGCCGGTCGATTGGGATTTCACCTATTACCGCAGCGACCTCAAGGGCGAACTGCTCCAGTATAATGTCGGCCCTACGGTTCCCGCCTCGACGTTCAACGCCGGCCGTACGCGCCATGAAGGCGTCGAAGCAGCGATAGAGGTCGACCTGTCCGACCGGCTGCGGTTCCGGCAGGTGTATATGTGGAGCAATTTCCGCTTCCGCGACGACGCCGACTATGGCGATAACCGCCTGCCGGTCGTCCCGAAGCATATCTATCGCGCCGAGCTGCGTATCGGGACCGACGCGCTGCACATCGCGCCGAATGTCGAATGGGTGCCCGACGGTCCCTTCGCCGATTATCGCAATCTCGTCTCGACTCCCGGCTATGCGCTGATGGGGGTCACGGCGGTGCAACCATAGCGGACGGCGTCGATGCCTTTGTGGATATCCGCAACATCACAGGCAAAAAAGCGATCGGCGATACCAGTGCGGCGATCGCGGTCGCCGACATGTCGGCGATCTATTACCCCGTCGAGCGCCGCGCGGTTTCCGCCGGCATCCGCGCGCGGTTCTGAGGAGGCGGGGATGGCCGACAGCACCCATATTCCGCTCTATCGCACGATCTGGCGCTGGCATTTCTATGCCGGGCTGTTCGTCATCCCCTTTATCCTAATCCTGTCGCTGACGGGCGCCGCCTATCTGTTCAAGCCCGAGATCGACCGGTGGGAGGAGCGCGCGTGGCGCGGGTTGCCGGCGGCGGGCGCGGTCGATGCCGATGCGCACGTCGCCGCGGCGCTGGCCGACTTTCCCGGCGCGAGCTTTCATTATTACCGTATCCCCGAGGCATCCGGTGATGCCGCGGTCGTCCACCTCGGCCTGACGAACGGCACGATGCGCGACGTCGCCGTCTCGCCGCAGGGGCGTGTAATCGGCTCGGCCGATCCCGAGGAGCGCATTTCAGCGTGGCTGGCGCGCATCCACGGCAGCCTGCTGATCGACCGTGCGGGCGGTTTGATCGTCGAACTGGCGGCGAGCTGGGCGATCGTGTTGGTCCTCACGGGTCTCTACCTGTGGTGGCCGCGCGGGCGTGGGGCAGCGGGGGTGGTCTGGCCGCGGCTGTCGCTCGGCGGCCGCGCGGCGCTCCGCGATCTCCATGCGGTCACCGGCTTCTGGGTATCGGGCCTCGCGCTGGTGCTGCTCCTCACCGCGTTGCCATGGACCGACGTCTGGGCGAGCGGCTTTCGCGCGATCCGCGCCGAAATGGGTTGGGTGTCGGGGGTGCAGGACTGGAAGGGCGGCGGCGTCGACCATCACGCAGCGCATGATCATAAGTCGATGGCGGCCGGCGATCACGGTCTCCACGCGCTGGCGGCGGCTGCCGTCCCGCTCGCTGTCATCGTTGCGAAGGGAGAGGCCGAAAACATGCCCGCGCCCGCGATCGTGCAGCCGCCCGGCGCACCCAATCTCTTCGGCCCGCCCAACACCGATGCGTGGACGCTGACGACGCAGACGCAGAACCGCCCGCTGGTGCGCAAGGTCAGCTACGATCCCGCCACCGGCGCCGAGGTAGAGCGCAGCGGTTTCGCCGACAAACATGCCATCGATCGCGCCGTCGGCTACGGCATCGCCTGGCACGAGGGACAGCTGTTCGGTCTTGCCAACCAGCTGATCGGCGTGGCGACCGCGCTCGCGCTTTCGCGCTCGCGATCTCGGGCCTCCTGATGTGGCGCCGCCGGAAACCCGATGACGCGCTGGGCGCGCCGCCTGCCCCGCGAGACCGGGCAAAGCACAAGGGCGTTGCCGCGCTGATCCTGGTCCTTGCGGCGCTGCTTCCCTTGCTCGCCGCGTCGCTGATCCTGCTATGGGTTGCCGAGCGGTTGGTGCTGCCGCGCCTGCCGCGGCTCGCGCGTTGGCTCGGCGTTGCAGCCGGGCCCCCGGCGCGCCTATAGGTTGCGGCATGGCCCGCCTTTTCCAGATGCTCGTCGCGCTCGCCGCGCTGCTTCTCGCTCCAGTCGCGCTAGCGCAGGAGCGCGGTCCCGTGGTTCTCGCGGCGGCGAGCCTGCAGGAATCGCTGACCGAGGCAGCCGATGCCTGGGCGGCAAAGGGGCACGCCAGGCCAGTGCTCTCCTTCGCGGCTTCGTCGGCGCTCGCGCGGCAGGTGATCGCAGGGGCGCCCGTCGACCTGTTTCTGTCGGCCGACGAGGAATGGATGGACGCGGTTGCAAAGGCCGGGCTGATCCGCGCTGGAACGCGCGCGACGCTGCTCGGCAACCGGCTCGTGCTGATCGCGCCCGCGGCGAGCCGGACCCGGCTGACGCCGGCGCGCGGTTTTCCGCTTGTGAAGGCGCTCGGATCGGGCCGCCTCGCGCTCGCCGATCCGGACGCGGTTCCGGCGGGTAAATATGCGAAGGCGGCGCTCACCTGTCTCGGGGTCTGGAACGGCGTCGCGGCGAAGGTCGCACCCGCCGAGAATGTCCGCGCCGCGATGGCGCTCGTCGAACGTGGCGCGGCGCCGCTCGGCATCGTCTATGCGACCGACGCGCGCGCGTCGAAGGCGGTGCGCGTCGTCGGCACCTTCCCGGCGGCGAGTCATCCGCCGATCCGCTATCCCGTCGCGGTGCTGAAGGCGTCGCGGCACAAGGATGCGGCGGCGTTCCGTACCTTCCTCTTTTCGAAACAGGGCCGCGCGATCTTTGCGCGCCATGGGTTTTCGGCGCCCTGATGCTGTCGGCGGAAGAGTGGGGGATCGTCGCGCTGTCGCTGAAGGTCGGCGGCGTCGCCGTGCTCGCCACTTTGCCGGTCGCCTTTGCGATCGCCTGGGTTCTCGCGCGTTATCGCTTCCCCGGCCGGTTGTCGTCGACGCGCTTGTTCACCTGCCGCTCGTGCTGCCGCCGGTCGTCACCGGCTGGCTGCTGCTCATCGCCTTCGGCCCGCTCGGCCCGATCGGCAGCCGGCTCGAAAGCTGGTTCGGCGTGACGCTGATGTTCCGCTGGACAGGCGCCGCGCTTGCCGCGGCGATCATGGCGCTGCCGCTGATGGTGCGCGCGATGCGGCTGTCGATCGAGGGTGTGGACCGGCGATTGGAAGGCGCGGCGCGGACGCTCGGTGCCAGCCCTTGGTATAGTTTCTGGAGCGTCAGCCTGCCGCTCGCGCTGCCCGGCATCCTCGCGGCGCTCGTGCTCGGCTTCGCGCGTTCGATCGGCGAGTTCGGCGCGACGATCACCTTCGTCTCGAACATTCCGGACGAAACGCGCACCTTGCCGCTCGCCATCTATTCGGCGTTGCAGGTGCCGGGCGGCGAGGCGATGGTGACGCGGCTTGCGCTGCTCTCGGTTGCGCTTTCGCTCGGCGCGCTGATCTTGTCCGAATATCTGGTGCGCCATACGCATGGCGGGAGGGCGCGGCATGGCGATTGATATCGACGTCGCCAAGCGGCTCGGTGACCGGACGATCGCCGCGCGCTTCACCGCCGGGCCGGGCCTGACCGCGCTGTTTGGTCCGTCGGGCGCGGGCAAGACGAGCATCCTCAACATGGTCGCGGGGCTGCTGCGGCCCGACCGCGGCCATATCCGCATCGGCGAGCGGACGCTGTTCGGCGACGCTATCGACCTGCCGCCCGAGGCGCGACGCGTCGGCTATATCTTTCAGGACGGACGTCTCTTCCCGCATCGCCGCGTGCGCGCGAACCTGCTATACGGGCACCACCTCGCCGATCCTGTCGACCGCTGGATGGGGTTTGACGAGGCGGTCGCCTTTCTCGGCATCGGCGCTCTGCTCGACCGCTGGCCGCGCACCCTGTCGGGCGGCGAGGCGCAGCGCGTCGCGATCGGCCGCGCGCTGCTCCGCGGTCCCGAGTTGCTTTTGATGGACGAGCCGCTGTCGTCGCTCGACGCGGCGCGGCGCGGCGATATCATGGCGGTGATCGAGCGGATCCGCGATGAATTGAAACTGCCGATCCTCTATGTCAGTCACGACCGTGCGGAGGTCGACCGGCTGGCCACGCAAGTCGTGACGATCGACGGGTAAAGTTTCACTTGAAACCATTTCTGTGATAGAGGGCACGCTATGGAAAGCCAGTTTACCCACGTCCACGACACGCCGCCGCCCGGAGCCGCGGCCGACTGGACGATATCGCAGAATTGGGACGCTTTCACCGCCGACGAACATGCGATGTGGGACCGGCTGTTCGCGCGCCAGTCGGACATGCTGCCCGGCCGCGCAGCGGAGGCTTTTCTGCGTGGCATCGACGTGCTGCGCCTCGAAAAGCCGGGCATTCCGGACTATCGCGAACTCAACGCGCGGCTGATGGCCGCGACCGGGTGGCAGGTCGTCGCGGTGCCGGGGCTCGTCCCCGACGACGTCTTCTTCGATCATCTCGCGAACCGCCGCTTCCCCGCGGGCAATTTCATCCGCACGCCCGAACAGCTCGATTATCTGCAGGAACCCGACGTCTTTCACGACGTCTTCGGCCATGTCCCGATGCTCGCCGACCCGGTGTTCGCCGACTATATGGTCGCTTATGGTGAGGGCGGCTGCGCAGCCTGAAGTTCGACGCGCTGAAACAGCTTGCGCGGCTCTATTGGTACACGGTTGAATTCGGCCTGATCCGCGAAGCGGGCGGGCTGCGCATCTATGGCGCCGGCATCGTCTCGTCCTTCGCCGAAAGCGTCTTCGCGCTCGACAGCGACAGTCCGAACCGCATCGGCTTCGACCTCGCGCGCGTGATGCGCACCGATTACCGGATCGATGATTTCCAGCAGAATTATTTCGTCATCGACAGCCTCGATCAGTTGCTCGACACGACGGTGAACACGGACTTCGCGCCGCTTTATGCAGCGAACGCCGCGCTGCCGCCGATTGCGATCGCCGACATCTTGCCGGGTGACGATGTGGTCACGCACGGCACGCAGGAATATGCGACCGCGAAGGTCTGAGGCCTACCAGCTTCCGAAAGTTGCATCCGACGGGCTCGCGCGGTGGAAAGCGCGTTCCTTGCGCCGCCAGCCGTAACGGCGGCGCTTGATCAGCAGCAGACACGGCCATTCGGCGCTGCCGCCGCGCGCGGCAAGGCGAAAACCCTGCGCGGCATAGGCGGCGAGAACCGGCTCCATCTGGCGCGCAATCAACCCGGCAAGGATCGCATGGCCGCCCGGCGCGGTCGCTGCGGCGATATCGGGCGCGAGGGTGATCAGCGGCCCGGCCAATATATTGGCGATCACCAGATCATAGGGCGCACGGTGCCGGATCGCCGTATGGTCGGTCCCCGGCGCCACCGCGAGCGCGAGCCGTCCGCCGCCGCGGCCGAGCGGCACATTGTTGATCCCGGCATTGTCGCGCGTCACGAAAATGCTCGCGGGATCGATGTCCGATGCGATCGTCTTGGCGCGCGGCCAGAGCGCCATGGCGGCAAAGGCGAGCAGGCCCGTGCCGGTGCGATATCGGCAATATTGCGCGGGCTCGCGCCCTGCCGCGCCAGCCGGTCGAGCATCGCGAGACAGCCTGCGGTGGTGTCGTGGCCCCCGGTGCCGAACGCCTGGCTCGCGTCGATCTGGAAAGCGACGCTGCCCGGCGGCACGCGATCGGCGTGGCTGCTGGTGTGGACGAAGAAACGCCCGGCCTGCACGGGCTCCAGCCCCTGCTGCGACAGCGTTACCCAATCCTCTTCGGGCAATTCCGCGACCGTCGGCTTCTGTCCTTTCGCACTGGGCACAAAGGACTGGAGCAGCTTCAGCAGCGCCGTATCGGGCTTGTCGTCCATATAGGCGTCGAGCTGCCACAGCCCGGCATCCTCGTCGATCTCGCGCGTCACGACGACCGGCGCTTCGGGCAAGGCGTCGAGTTCGGGAATCTCGCCCGACAGCGCCTCGGCCTCGTCGCG
>JACDQN010000053.1 GCA_015657575.1 Sphingopyxis sp. | reverse complement strand
GCGAGACGCTCTCCACCTATGACAATCTCAACCGCCTGCTGACGAGCAGCGTCGCGGGGGTGAACAGCTATGTCACCGACAGTACCGGATATGCGCTGCAGGCGACGGCGCTATACAGCGCCTATGAATATGACGCGAACGGCAACATCGTCAAAACGACAGACGGAGGCGGCAAAGCCAGCTTCAACTATTACGACAAGCTTGGTCGCAAGACGGCGCAGGTCGATGCCGGCGGCTATCTGACCACGTGGAGCTATCTGGCGGAAGGCAATGTGGAGGAGGAGCGGCGCTATGCAACGCGCTTCACCGGCAGTCCGACCACCGCGGCACCGCCGAGCCTATCGACCAATGGCGCCGATCGCGTCAGTCGCTATGGCTATGACCGAAACGGCAACCGGACGATCGAATTGCGGCTCGATGTGCTCGTCCACAATGGCTCCGGCGGCACGATGACGCTGCCCTATGCCGCGCTTTACTTCGCCTACAATGGCTTGGGGCAGGTCGTTACAAAATGGGAAGCGACCAGCGATCGAACCGAATATTATTATGATTTCGGCGGGCGCGTTCTCACCGAAGCTCGCCAGGCCTATATCGATCAGAATGGCAATTCGGTCGCTCCAACGGTCGATTATTGGTACAATGGTTTTGGCGACCTGTCGCGCACGCGTCAGCGCGGTGCAAGCGGCAGCGCTGATCGCGTCACCCGCTATCAATATGGCACCGGCGGCGTGCTCGAATGGGTGCAGGATGCGAGCGGGCAGACCGTCTATCATTATCAGGATATTGTCGGACGCAACCCTGGAACGCTGACGATCCACCAGCGGTCGGACGGGACGGTGCTGAGCTCGCGGGAATATAGCCTGCAGGACCATCTCGGCCGCGTCACCGAGAAGTTGAGCTATTATTACGACAACAGCACGGGCTGGGACTGGGGCACCCCCTATCGTAACGTCTACAACGCCTATGGCGATGTGGTAACGACGACGGTCAACGGGGGAGTCACGGCGGAGAATCGTTACGACGCTGCCGGCCGCCTGATCGCGACGACGGCGGGCGACGGGGTTTGGAAGCATTTCGGCTACGATGCGAACGGGAACCAGACGATCGCGATCACCTCGGCGGGGGCGAGCCTGGCGGGGCTGAGCTTCGCGCAGGCGCTGGCGCTGGTGGGTCAGGAGAATGTGACCGCGACCTACACGCAATACGACGCGCGCGGTCAGGCGATCGGCGTCACGGAGGAACAGCGCCGCTTGAGCGGATCGGTGGTGCAGACGCTGACCTCGAGCCGCGCCTATAATGCGTTCGGCGAAGTGGTGAGTGAGACGAACGCCGCGGGTGCGACCACGACCTATAGCTATAACAACATCGGCCGGATGATCCGCAGCGAGGGTCCGACGGTACAGATCACGCTGGAGAATGGCGCGACGCAGTGGGTGAAGCCGTCGCAGGACCATTATTACGACGCAAGCGGCCGCCTCGTCGCGAGCCGCGATGCGAACGGCAGCTATGCCGGCGGCGGCACCAGCGGCAATGGGACGAGCAAGGATGCGAACACGGGGAACCTCACGCGGCTGACGTTGCTCGCGGGCACCGGCTACAATGGCAGCGCGGCGCTGGTCACGCACGAGACGCACGCCGACGGCGGGGTCAAGCAGACGCGGTACGACGTCCACGGCGACGCGCGCGTCCTGATCGACGAGATCGGCCGCACGACGACGCAGAGCTTCGACGCGATGGGCCGCGTGACGCAGGTCAATCACGCCGGCGGGCTCACCGACACTTACGCCTATGACGGGCTCGGCCAGCGTATCAAACATTGGAACAGCTTCCTGGGCGCAGGCGACGTCGAGACCACCGATTACGACACGCAGGGCCGCGTCATCAAAACCCGTGCCTTCGGCGGCGATGTGACCACGACAAGCTATAGCTGGAGCAGTACGCTGGTCGGCAACGGCACCGGCACTGCCGCGGGCGGCTGGACCCAGGTGACGACGATGGCCAACGGCCGCACCGCCACCGAACAGACCGACCTCTTCGGCCGCACGATCTGGAACAGCGACCTTGGCGGCAACATCACATATTATGTCTTCGACATCGCCGGACGACAGATATCGAGTAGCATGGGCGGCGCGACCTCGACCTTCGCCTGGTTCAACACCGGACAGCTCGCCTCGAACGCCAATGCCACCGGCACCGAAAGCTATGGCTATGACGCCGCCGGGAATCGCACGTCTGAATATATGATGGGCTCGAGCAGCCTGCTCAAAAATGCGACCGCAACCTATGACGCGCTCGGCCGGCTGCTGACATGGAGCCACGCCGGCGGCACCTGGGCGCCGGCGTCGAGCACGACGCACAGCTATGATGCGGCCGGCAATATCCGCAGCACCACGGCGACCTATACGTCGCTGTCGGGGACGGGTACGTCGCTGGGCTCGCTGACCCAGACCTATTGGTTCCGCTTCGACGCGATGAACCGGCTCGTGGTCGACAAGGGGGCGCTGTCGGGCGCGGCGGGCGCGGTGGGGACGACCATCACGCGCGGCAGCGGCCGCGACATAGCCTATGACCAGGCGGGCCAGCGCAGCGAGGTGCGGACGACGATGGTCCGGCCCGAACGGGTGCATGAAAATCCCGTCACCGGCGACCTCATCGTCACGCCCGCGCGCTATTGGGAGGTGCGCGAGGGCTATGGCTATGATGCCGCGGGGCGGCTTACCGAGGTGCGGATCTCGTCGGGCGGCGAGAGCGAGACCTCGGTCCCTCCGGCGCCGACCCCGACGTTGCTGCGTTCCTCGCTCGCCTATGACGCGATGGGCCGCCAGACGGGGCAGACGGATTACGACACCAACGGGACGACGGTGATCTTCAGCCGGACGACGAGCTGGAACGCCAAGGGCCAGATGCTGATCGACGATGCGACGACGCTGCGGTACCGCCCGAACAGCCCGGGGGCGACGGACCTGCTGCGGGGCCGCAGCGTTTATGACTATGGCACGGGATCGGGCTATGCGCTGGGCAATGCGCTGACGATCGCGACGCAGAACTGGAAGAACGGCATCGACACGGGCAGCAACGGCGCGCCCGACACGCTGACCAGCAACGCCTATGCCTGGTACGACGGGGCGGTGCAGTCGAGCATCAGCTTTGACGGCGACACCGGCTCCTCTTCGAACCCGCTCGGGAGCACGGTCTACAGCTATGACGGGCGCGGGCTTCTGACCAGCGTCGCGGTCAGCGACGGGCGCGCGCGCACGGTGACCTTCACCAACGACGTGAACGGCCAGGCGGTGCGGCGCGACGAGGCCGACGGCAACGGGGCGCAGGGCGACCCACACGAGATCTGGTACCGCTTTGCGGGGCGGCAGATGGGCTATACGGGCAACAACGGCACGTCTGACATGGACTGGCAGTCCTCGGTGACCGAGCGCATGGCGCGTCCGCCGGCGTTCACCGGCCCGTTCCGTGACGGCAGCAGCACCAGCCGGCCCTATGCCGACTTCACCGCGAGCTACGACGCTTACAACAGCTATGCGCAGGCGAGCGCCAGCGGCCGCTATACCGCGCGCGCGGGCGACAGCCTTGCCAGCGTCGCGGCCAGTCTGTGGGGCGATGCAAACCTTTGGTACAAGCTCGCCGAGACCAACGGCATGAGCGGCAACGCCGCGCTGATGGAGGGGCAGCAGCTCACGCTGCCCGCCGGGGTCGGCCGCAACACCCACAACGCATCGACGTTCAAACCCTACGACCCCGCCGACATCATCGGCGACACCATGCCGACGACGCCCAAACCGCCGAAAGGCGCCAGGTGCGGGATGCTGGGCACCATATTGGTGGCGGCCATCGCCATCGCGGTCGCGGCGCTCGCCGGGCCGCAGTTCATTGCGGCGGCGCAGGGCATGCTCGCGGGCGCCGGCGGCGCCGCCCTGACGGGGAGCGCTGCTGCGATTGGCGGCGGTATCTTGGGCGGTGCGGCCGCAGGCGCGCTCGGCAGCATCGTCAGCCAGGGCTTCGGCGTGGCGACCGGCATCCAGTCGGGGTTTAGCTGGAAGGGCGTCGGGCTCGCCGCGATCGCGGTCGGCATCGGTGGCGGTATCACGGGGCTCAGCCAAGGCGTCAACGCCGCGGCCAATGTCGTGGGCCAAACGAGCAAGATGGGCGGTATCGGCGGGTTCCTGTCGCGCGGCGGCGTCACCAGTGCCATCGCCCGCGGGGTCACCACCAATGCGCTGACCCAGGGCGTCGGCATGGCCACCGGGCTACAAAGCAAGTTCGACTTCGCAGGCGTCGCTGCGGCGGGCGTGGTCCACGGCGCGAGTGCGTTCGCGGGCGGCGGGCAGCCCGGCGCCAGCACCGGCACTGTCATCGCCGCAAACGCGGGCGGGCGCGACTCGCGGGGGCGGCGACGCGCAGCGCGCTCACCGGGACAAGCTTCGGCGACAATCTGATGCGGGTGCTGCCGGACACCATCGCCAACTCGCTGATCCTCGCCGCCGGCGCCATCCTTTCCCGCCATGGCGGAAATGATGGCGGTCGGGGCAGCGGCCATGTGCAGCGCCTGAACGGACAGAAGGTCGCCTACCTCGATCAACCGGAGGACGGCGGTACGTTCGGTGTGACGGGTTATGGCCATT
>JACDQN010000561.1 GCA_015657575.1 Sphingopyxis sp. | reverse complement strand
GTTCGAGGATGAGCTGGCGCAGGTGTGCCGGCAGGAGGGCGTCAGCCTGATCCCCTATTCGCCGCTGGCGGGCGGCGTGCTGTCGGGCAAATATCAGGGCGGCGCGACGCCCGAGGGCGCGCGCTTTTCGCTCTACCTCGCGATGGAAGGGCGGCAGGCCGCGATGCGCCGCCGCTTCGTCAACGCAAAGACCCTGGCTGCGACCGAACACTATCTCACGATCGCCGCGGACGCCGGGCTGCACCCGGTGACGATGGCGACCGCCTGGTCGAAACAGCATGATTTCGTCGCCTCGACAATTGTCGGCGTCACCGCCTTTGATCAGCTCGATCCCATCCTCGACGCGGCGGAACTGGTGCTGTCTGACGAGGTGATGGAGGCGCTGCACACAGTCAGCAAGGACATCCTCTATCCGATGGGCTGATGCGCTGCTATCCTGCCCCTGCGTCTCAAGCAGGAGTTGATCATGTCGCCTTTCCGCCGCAGCCTCGTCGCCCTTGCCCTTGCCATCGGAGCGGCCGGAGCGGCGCACGCCGCGAACCCGACGATGTTCCGAGACGCGGGCTGCGGTTGCTGCCTCAAATGGCTGGAGCAGGTGAAGGCGTCGCTGAAAGCGCCGGTGAAGGTCGTCAACGCCGCCGACATGAACGCGGTCAAGGACAAGCAGGGCGTGCCGCAGGCGCTACGCAGCTGCCACACCGTCATCGTCGATGGCTATGTGATCGAGGGCCACGTCCCGGCAAAGGAAATCGCCCGCCTGCTCCGCGAAAAGCCCAAGGGCGTGAAGGGGCTTGCCGTCGCCGGCATGCCGATGGGATCGCCCGGCATGGAGCATGGCGACCACCGTGAAGCCTATAAGGTCATGACCTTCGGCCCGGGCGGCCAGCGCGTCTATGCAAGCTATGCCGCGAGCGGCGGCGCGCACGCGCACTGATCGGGCGGCGGCCGATGCTGTTTCGCGCCGCGATCCTCGACAAGATCAGGAAAAACCCGCGCGCGCCTGTCGCCGCGCGGCGAAGCGTTGCTCAAATTGCTCGACGCGGGCTAGCCGAAGCGGTCGCGCAGCTCGAATTTCAGCACCTTGCCCGTCGCGTTGCGCGGTAGCGCATCGACCAGTTCGATCCGTACCGGATGCTTGTAGCGGGCGAGCCGGTCGCCGCAGTGCGCGCGCAGTTCGTCGATCGTCACCGTGGCACCGGGGCGCGGGACGACGACCGCGCAGCCATATTCGCCCCATTTGGGATCGGGCAAGCCGATCACCGCGACCTCGTGGATCGCGGGCATTTCATAGAGCGCATTCTCGACCTCGGCCGGGTACACATTTTCGCCGCCGGTGATGTACATGTCCTTCACCCGGTCCTCGATGTAGAAATAGCCGTCTTCGTCCATCCGTCCGACGTCGCCCGAGCGGAACCAGCCATCGACGAAGCTCGACGCGTTGGCGTCGGGCCGGTTCCAATAGCCTGGCGTGATGTTGAGCCCGCGCATCCAGATCTCGCCGAGTTCGCCGACCGCCGCCTCGCTGCCGTCGCCGCGCACGATCTTCGCCTCGCAGTGGCGCACCGGCCTGCCCGCCGCGCCGATCTTCGCCGGAATGTCACGCTCATCGAGCATCAGCGCCGCGCGCAGGTCTCGGTCATGCCATAGCCCTCGCGGATCACGACGCCGCGCGCAAACCAGGTACGGAGCAGGCTTTCCGGGACGCTCTCGGCGCCGCAGCTCATCGTCTGGACGCGCGAGAAATCGGTGGCCGCAAAGGCGGGGTGCGCCTGCATGGCGTTGTACATGGCGGGAACGCCGAGGAAATGGGTGACACCGAGCGCCGGGTCGCCGAAAATACCGAGCATCGCACCGGGCTCGAAGCCGCGCACGACCACGACCGTCCCGCCATAGCCGAAACTGATCGTCGTGTAGGCGACGAGCCCGCCGATATGGAACAGCGGCAGCGCCACCAGCCCGACCATGCGGTTCGACGCGTTCGACGCGCCGCCCGAACCCGCGTTGATGAAATAGAATTGGGCGTGGTTGAACATCACCCCCTTGGGCGTGCCGGTCGTGCCCGACGAATACATGATCATGCAAAGATCGGTGCCGAGCTGCGGCAACTGCCGGTACACGGGCGTCGCTGCGGCGATCGCGGCTTCCAGGCCGCCGCCCTGCCCCATCGGATCCATCGAAATCCAGTGCGCGACATCGCTCTTTTCGCGGAGCGCCGGGACGACCGCGTCGAGATCGGCGTCGTGAAAGATCGCCCGCGCGCCGCTGTCGTTCAGCATGAACGCCAGCTCGTGCGCCGTCAGGCGGAAGTTGAGCATCGTCAGCACCGCGCCGATCCGCCAGCAGGCGAACAAGATGTCGAGCATGTCGCTGCTATTCATCGACAGAAGCGCGACGCGGTCGCCCTTGTCGATGCCGATCGATTTCAGATGACCGGCAATCCGCGCCACCCGCTCGTGCATCGCGGCGTAGCTGTGGCGGCGCCCGCTGTGCATGTCGATCGTCGCGAGCTTGTCCGGAAAGCGGTGCGCGGATTCGGCGATCCAGTCATAGACCAGCATGTCGTTCATGAGCTCTCTCCCGCAGCAAGCTTACGTTTTCCGCAGGAGAAAGCGAATCGAATCTCAGCCTGCGTCAGGCGAGTTCGATCTTGAACAGTTCGAGCATCCGGCCCCACGCCTTTTCGGCGGCCGCTTCGTTATAGGCGCGGCCGTCGGGCGGGCACCAGCCGTGCATCGCGCCTTCATACACCTCGACCTCATGCCACTGCGGGCGCGGCTCCAGCACCTGCTTCAGCAACAGCTTCTCGTTCGGCGTTTCCTTGTCGTCGTTATCGGCGATCGCAAACAGATAGCCGGCGCTGGTGCCGGGGATCAGCAGGTGCGGACTGTCGGGCTTGTCGGTGCCGACCCCGCCGCCGTGGAAACTCGCCGCCGCGCCGACGCGATCGGGCTTCAGGGCCGCGGTGTAGATGACCATCGGGCCGCCCATGCAATAACCGGTCGTCCCGATCCGGCGTTTCGTATCGACCTCTTTCTGCGCATCGAGGAAGGCGAGATGCGCCCTGGCGTCGGTCTCGACGATCGGTTTGGTCAGCTGCTTCAGATAACCGAACAGCTTTTCGCGCACCGCGGGATTGCTCCAATCGTTCGCCGCATCGACGACCGGCGATTTCTGCCAGCGATAGAAAGGATTCACCGTCAGCACCGCATAGCCCTCGCCCGCAAGCCGGTCGGCCATCTGGCGAAAGGCGGGGCGCAGCCCGCGGATGTCGGGCCACACCAACACGCCCGGATGTTTACCCTCGGCGGGCGCGACGAAATAGGCGTCGCAGGTGCCGTCGGCGGTGGCGATCGTTACGTCGCGGCGGACCAGCGCCCTGCCCTCGATCGCGCGGGCGGGCAGCGCCGCCATCAGCGCCCCCGCCCCCGCGAGCGCCGTAAAGCCGCGGCGCCCGACGGGCAGCCCGGCGCGGTCTAGGTCGGCTTCGGTGTCGGGGGTGCACATGATTTCTCTCCTTGGGGGGCTTTTCGAAAGCGGCGGAAAAGCGCCCAACTTAATAGTGGATTCGCGTTTCTAGTTCTTGATCCCCGGCGGAAGCCTAGGCCCATGGCGACGAAAACGCGAGCGGTTCGACCGGACCCCGCCTTTCGCCGGGGAGCAGCATGTCGCACGCAGCGGAAATGGCGGAAAACTGCGCAACTTCATTCGCGATCGGCCTTTTGCGGGTCGCCCATGGCGGGCGCAACTTGGAGTCGCCAACACGCTAATATGGCGATGTTTTTTAGGACAGCGCTTTTTGTGTCTCATCCGCCCTGTCGCGCAGCCATGGGAAGGTGGCAGCGGCGGAGCTGCTGACGGAGGGGATGACGCGACGTCGCTGGCCCCTCCACCACTTGCTTCGCAAGCGGTCCCCCTCCCCACCGCGTTGCGGCAGGGAGGATTATTCTACCGAAGGCATCGGCAGCGCGACGTCCTCGAAGTTCAACGCCACATGGTGTACGCCGACCTCGCGCAGCATTGCGCCATGCGCGGTGCGGTCGACGATATGGCCGGCGCCGCAGAAACCGATGACGGTCATCCCCGCCGCGAGCGCGGCGCGTGCGCCCGTTGGCGAATCCTCGATCGCGAGGCATGACGCGGGATCGACGCCTAGCCCCCTGGCGGCGGCGAGATAGATGTCGGGAAAGGGCTTGCCGCGGTCCCAGCCGTCGGCGCTGTAGACATGCCCCTCGAATGGTGGTCGAGTCCGAACAGGCCGAGCGCCCAGCCGATATATTCGGCGCGGCTCGACGAGGCGATGGCGCGCGGCAGCGGCCCGAGCGTGTCGAGGAAGGCTGGCGCGCCGGGCACCGCGTCGAACCCCTCCATGAAGCGCGCCCTTGCCCGTGTCCGATGTTGCTCGCGGAAATCGGCGGGCAGCGGCCGCCCGAAGCGCGCCTCGATCCGCCGCTGGGTCTCCTGCCAGTTGTGCCCGTAATAGTCGCGCAGGCACTCGTCATAGGTCGTCGGCATGCCGACCGCGGTCAGGCTCTCGGCAAGCGACATGTTCGCGCGTACCTCGCTGTCGGCGACGACACCGTCGAAATCGAAGATGATGGCAGCGAAGGACATGGGCCTAGGGCATGACCTCTGCGTCGCGCGCATAGTCCCATGGCCCCTCACCCGACCAGTGGCGACCATCAGGGAAACTGAGCTTGATCCCACTGAGCTGTTCCGGCGCGAATAAGCGCATGTTGACGCCCATCAGATCGACCTCGCCGCCCATGCGCTCGATCAATCCTTCGGTCGCTGACCAGTGCGTCGTGCAGCCACAGGTCGCGCAGAAATGCAGGTCCGAATTGGGGTTCGGCCGATCGGCGCGATTATAGGTCCGCGTCGCTCCCTCGATCACCACATCGCGCGGCGAATAATAGGCCCAAAGGATGCCGTGCGAAAAGCACAGCGAACAATTGCACTCGGCAATCTCCTCGGGCGCTTTGGCGAGCCGCATCGAGACGGCGCCGCAGTGGCAGGCGGTGTTCCAGTTCATCTCGACCTCATCGCTCCTCTCACCAGTTCCAGGCCTGCCCGGACCAGCGCTGCCGCGTCGGTCGCTTCGCGCGATACGGGATAAAATTCCGAAACTCGATAGCCTGCACCGATCGCCAGCAATTCCGGCTCCTTCGCGTCCAGCAGCGCGTCACGCACTGTCAGGAAGTGGCGATGCAGGTAAGAAGCACCGTTCGCGAGTAGCGTAGCATCATCCACCGGCGCGCCGTCGCTCACGACCAACAGGATGCGGCGTCGCTCGGGCCGTTCTTTCAGATAGCCTGCGCCCCATTGCAGCGATTCCCCGTCGACATTCTCGCGCAGGATGTCCGGGTTGAGCATCTGCCTCCAGGCGTTATCGTCCGGCGCCGAACCGTCGAACGGCTGATAGAGGATATGCAGCAGTGCACACAAACGCCCGGGTCGCCGGGGCCGTCCCGCGCGCAGCCATTTGCTCCGCGCGAAACCCCCGTTCCACCCGGCAGTCGTATAACCTGCCGCGGCGACACTCGCACCGCGTCGCCCTAGCTCTTCCGACAATCGCCGGGTGCCAGCGGCGACCCAAGCCATGGGTTCGCCCCGCATCGAGCCGGACTGGTCGACCATCAGCAGGACCGCTGCATCGTGGAACTCGCCCGCCTCGGACCCGGCCAGCGGAGACGGTTCGTCCAATCCGCGATAGATATTTTCGGCGCGCGTGATCTGCGCGCGCCATGGTCGATCATCGACCTCGACATAACCCTCTTCGCGATCGGAACTCGCGTCGTAAAGGGCGACGGGAAGGTCCGCGGCCGTCAAAACACGATCATATTCCCGCGAATATACCCGATAGGGCTCTCGCTCGGGAGCATCGGCGACCGGACGCTTGCCGCGACGGCGCATCATGATGCTGACCACGGCCCACAGAAAAGCCGCGGTCAATGCGAGGCTGATCGCAACGGGCGCCAAACTCGCCGGTTCAGCGGTCATCGATCTATTCGACCGTCACCGACTTCGCCAGATTGCGCGGCTGGTCGACGTCGGTGCCCTTCGCGACCGCGACGTGATAGGCCAGCAGCTGCACCGGCACCGCATAGACCAGCGGCGCAATCAAGGGATGCACCTTGGGCATTTCGATGGTCGCCATGCAGCCGTCGCCGGCTTCGGCGAGGCCTTCGGCGTCGCTGATCAGCACGACCTTGCCGCCGCGCGCCATGACCTCCTGCATGTTGCTGACGGTCTTTTCGAACAAAGGCCCGCTGGGCGCGAGGACGATCACCGGGACCGCCTCGTCGATCAGCGCGATCGGGCCGTGCTTCATCTCGCCCGAGGCATAGCCTTCGGCGTGGATGTAGCTGATTTCTTTGAGCTTCAGTGCGCCTTCGAGCGCGAGCGGATAGTCGGGGCCGCGGCCGAGGTAGAGCACGTCGCGCGCGGGGGCGACGAGGTGCGCCATCTTCGCAATGTCCTCGTCGTGCGCGAGCGCGGCGTTGAGCGCGGCGGGGGCTTCGATCAGATGCTCGACGATTTCATGCTCTTCCGCGGCGGTCAGCTTGCCCTTCTTGAGCGCGAGGTGCGCAGCGAGCGCCGCGAGGACCGCGAGCTGGCAGGTGAAGGCCTTGGTCGAAGCCACGCCGATCTCCGGCCCCGCATGCGTCGGCAGCAGCAGGTCGGCTTCGCGCGCCATGCTGCTGGTTGGCACATTGACGACGACCGCGATCGTCTGGCCGTTCGCCTTGCAATGGCGAAGCGCCGCAAGCGTGTCAGCGGTCTCGCCCGACTGCGAGATGAAGAGCGCGAGGCCGCCGGGCTGGAGCACCGGGTCGCGATAGCGGAACTCCGATGCGACATCGATGTCGACGGGAACGCGCGCGAAGGTTTCGAACCAATATTTGGCGACCATGCCGGCGTAGAAGCTGGTGCCGCACGCGACGATCGTGATGCGCTCGATCTTGCTGAGGTCGAAATCCATCTGCGGCAGCGCGACCGTCTGTTCGAGCGGACGGATGTAGGAGGAGAGCGTCTGCGCGACCACGGTCGGCTGCTCGAAAATCTCCTTCTGCATGAAGTGGCGGTAGTTGCCCTTCTCGACCGCCGCGGCGGTGACGCCGCTGGTCGTGATCTCGCGCGTCACCGGGTTGTTTTCCGCATCGTAGATCTGCGCGCCGTCCTTGGTGATGACGACCCAGTCGCCCTCGTCGAGATAGGAGATCTTCTGCGTCAGCGGCGCGAGCGCCAGCGCGTCCGAGCCCAGATAGGTCTCGCCCTCGCCATAGCCGACGACCAGCGGCGAGCCGAGCCGCGCGCCGATCAGCAAGTCGGGATGCCGGCGGAAGGCGATCGCGAGCGCGAAGGCGCCGCGGAGCTGCGGCAGCACCGCCTGCACGGCTTCCTGCGGCGACTTGCCAGCCTCGACCTGTTCGCTGACGAGGTGCGCGACGACCTCGGTGTCGGTCTCGCTCTCGAAAATGCGGCCGCGCGCCTGCAGCGCCTCGCGGAGCGGCTTGAAATTCTCGATAATCCCGTTGTGGACGAGCGCGACTTCGCCCGTCGCATGCGGGTGCGCGTTGCTCGTCGTCGAGCTCCATGCGTCGCCCAGCGCGTGTGCGCGATGCCGACGGTACCCGGCGCGGAATTGCCGGCGAGTTCCTTGACGAGGTTATTCAGCTTCCCCTCGGCGCGGCGGCGGATCAGCTGGCCGCTCTCGACCGTGCACACGCCCGCTGAATCATAGCCGCGATATTCCATGCGCTTGAGCCCGTCGACGAGGCGGTCCGCCACCTGGTCCTTGCCGATGATTCCGATAATTCCGCACATGGGGGCTAAGCTTTCTTCTAGAGCGTGTAGGGAATGCGAATACCCGGCATCGCTGCCGGAAAGTCTTCGGTGTTGCGTGTCACGAGAACGCGCCCGCGCGATTGCGCCGTCGCCAGGATGATCGCGTCGGGGAATTTCAATCGCGGCCGCTCGCGGCGCAAATTGGCGGCGCGCCCAGCTATTTCTTCATCAACTTCATCGATCCCAAAGCCGGAAAGCAGCACCTCGGCGCGTCTCAAACCCTCGCCTTCGCCCTTCGACATCACTTCGATCCAGACCATCCGGCTCACCCAGATGCGCCCGCGCTGCAACGCGCGTTCAATCTCTCTCCGCGCTTCGGGAAAACCGCGGAGAGCGTCGATCAATATATTGCTGTCGAATGTAAAGCCGCTCACTTTCTGGCTTGCTTCTTCTTTTTCTTCGGCTTCGATTGAAAATCAGCGACGGCGGCGCTGCCCGGGCCCGGTCGCATATCGCTTCCGTGCGGGGCGATCTCATTCTCGGCAACCCAGGCCTTGTGGATTTCATGCTCGCGGTCGTCGTCCGCGTCGAAGAGGTCGGGAAACTCGGCGCGAACCTCCGCATAATCGGCGTCCCAAGGCCGCGTCCACGACGCACGTTCGCGCCGTTGCCACGCCACGGCATCGCCGATATCGGTGCGATCCTTCCAGGCGCCGAAACCGACATCCAACCAATCTCTCGGCTTTTCGGCGCGATAAGCCGCCACCGCTTCGCGCAGCACCGAAGCGCGCGATTTGCCCTGCTCGACCGCCAACTGGTCGAGCCACTTGATGTCGTCATCGGGCAAGTCTGCTAAAATGCGGGTCATTGATATATAGATATCATATCATGATATCATGTCAAGAACGCCCGAAGTTGCGATCGACGAAGGTCATCGCAAATTGAACGGGATCGGCTGGACGGCCATTGTCCTGCTCGAACCTTATCTTGCCGTCTTCCCATATCTTGCGAATCTGCGCCGGCAGCTCGGGTGCGAAGTTCATCTGCTGCGCGACCATCTGCGCCCAGCTTCCCGTCAGGCCTAGGCTCTGCCGCAACGTCGGTTCCATCGCGGCGCAATAGGCGCGGGTCGGCTCATCCAGATGGCCGATCGCGTTCAGAACCCACGCATCGACATAGCGCAGAAAGGGCTTGTCGGTGTAACGGTCGCTCACTTCTTCTCGGCCTTCTTCTTGCGCATCGCATCGTGGAAGCGGTCGGCCCAGCCCGGCTTGACGAGCTGCTCGCCCCGCACGAGACGAAGCTCGCCGTCCGCCACATCGCGCGTCACCGCGCTGCCCGCGGCGACGATGGCGTCGCGGCCGATCTTCACCGGCGCGACGAGCGCGCTGTTCGATCCGATGAAGGCGTTTTCGCCGATCACCGTCTGATATTTGAAATAGCCGTCATAATTGCAGGTGATCGTCCCTGCCCCAATGTTCGCGCCTGCGCCGACGGTCGCATCGCCGATGTACGACAGGTGATTGGCCTTTGCCCCCTTACCGAGCGTCGCCTTCTTCACCTCGACGAAATTGCCGATCTTCGCCTTTTCGCCGAGGATGGTTCCGGGCCGCAGCCGCGCGAACGGGCCAACCTCGCAGCCGGTTCCGATGACGGCGCCCTCGATATGGCAGTTGGCGCGGATCTTCACCTGATCGGCAACCGTGACGCCGGGACCGAAAAAGACATTGGGTTCGATCGTCACGTCGCGGCCGAGCACCGTGTCCCAGGCGAACCAGACGGTGTCCGGCGCGACCAGGCTGGCGCCGCCTTCCATCGCAGCCACGCGGCGGCGTGCCTGCCATTCGCCCTCCATCGCCGCGAGTTCGCCGCGGCTGTTGATCCCCGCGACATCGTAAGGATCGGTGACGACGACCGCGCAGTGGCGACCGTCGGCGTTCGCGATGTTGACGATGTCGACGAGGTAATATTCCTTCGACGCATTGTCGTCGGTGACGCGCGCGAGCAGCGCGAAGAGGTCGCGCGCCTTCGCCGCCATCAGCCCCGAATTGCAGAGCCGCACCGCGCGTTCCTCGGGGGTCGCATCCTTGTGCTCGACCATCTTGGTGACGCGGTCGCCTTCGGTGATCACGCGGCCGTACTGCTGCGCATCGGCGGGTTCGAAGGCGAGCACGACCACCGTGGGCGCATCGGGCGCGTTGAGCCGCTCGATCATCGCCCGCATCGTCGCGGCCGGAACGAAGGGGACGTCGCCATAGAGGATCAGCACGTCGCCGTCGAAGCCGGTCAGCGCGCCCTCGGCCTGCTGGACCGCATGGCCGGTGCCGAGTTGCGGTTCCTGCACCGCCAGATCGGCGCTGCCAGCCAGCGCCGCTTCGAGCTGATCGGCCTTGTCGCCGACGATCACCACCTTCTTCGCGGGATCGAGTTCATCGACGCTCGCCATCAGGTGCATCAGCATCGGCCGCCCCGCGATGGGGTGCAGCACCTTGTGCGTATCGGATTTCATGCGGGTGCCCTTGCCCGCGGCGAGGACTATGGCGGCTATGGGGGCAGCGATCGGATTGCTCATGGCCGCCGCCATGCCAGCAAATCATTGCGGTTTCCAGAAGATCGCGCCAGGCGACGCCGATGAGCGACTTTCCCTTCTCCATTATCGGCTTCGATCTCGACGGCACGTTGGTCGACACCGCGGTCGACCTCGCCGCGGGGCTCAACCACATACTCCGCCTCGCCGGGCGGGCGCCGCTGGCGGTAGACGAAGTGCGGCCGATGATCGGGCGCGGCGGGCGGCATATGCTCGAACAGGGGCTGGTCGCGACCGGCGGCGTCCCCGAAGATTTCGATCGGCTCTTCGACGAATTCCTGGACTATTATGAAGCGCATATCGCGGTCCACAGCCGCCCCTTCCCGGGGCTCGCCGACGCGCTCGACAGACTCGATACGCTCGGCGTCAAAACCGCGGTGGTGACCAACAAGACCGAGCATCTGGCGCGCTTGCTGCTCGGCGACCTCGGACTTGCCGACCGCATGGCGACGATCATCGGCGGCGACACGCTGGGGCGCGAGAATGCCAAGCCCTCGCCCGCCCCGATCCACGAAATGATCGCGCGCTGCGGCGGCGGACGCACGGCGTTCGTCGGCGACAGCATCTATGACGTGACCGCGGCGAAGCGCGCGGGGGTGACCAGCATCCTCGTCAGCTTCGGTTTTCTCGATCGGCCCGCCGAGGCTTTCGGGGCCGACCATGTGATCGGCCATTATGACGAACTGGTTCTGCTGCTCGAAACGCTTTAGCGCTTGCGCCACTTGATCCACAAATGCCGCGCCAGCATCAGCGGCGGCATGCGCAGCCAGTGCGAGCGGATGTAAAAGAGCTGTTGCAGCAAGGGGTCGGTCGCGCGGCCCCAGTCGTCGCGCGCGAGCATTCGGCGCTGGTAGCGCTCGTCGCCGGGCTTGATCCGGTTCCAGCCCGACGGCAGCTTCGTGCCGTACAGATCGCGCGCCAGCCGCGCAGCGCGATGTACGGGCATCTCGAGCCCGTGCATTTCGGCGCGCGCATCGAGCTTGCCCCAGAAACCGCTATCGGCGGCGGCAAACTCGCTCGCCAGCGCGTGAAAATCCCACAGGTTGCGCAGCCCGCCCTGCAGGTCGCCGTCGGCGATCAAGTGTGCCGCGCAGTGACACAGCATGTCGGCGGGATTCAGCACGCGAAAACCGCCCGGCGTCCGCACCGCATCGCTGACCAGCGCCAGCGCGTCGGGTGTGATCCGGTGCGTCTGTGGCAGGATGGTATGATGCACGTCGATCATCCGGTCGCGGTCCTTGTGGATCAGCGGCGGCAGCTCGTGCATATGGTCGCGGTAGTAGGCGTCATCATATTCGTCCTGCTTCAGCCATTGCCACCCGTCGATCAGCGCCAGATTTTCGGCGCGACCGAGTTCGTGCCGGGGCACCAATATATCGAGATCGCCGATCTGACGCCCGGCCGCGCAGGCCAGTCCCGCGGCGGCATAGGCGGTGCCTTTCAGCAGCACGAATTCGACCCCCGCGGGATCGAGCGAGCGACGCGCCATCTCGGCTTCCCACAAGGCCTGCGCCTGCCCGACCGCCGCCGCCGCGCGCTGATCGGCGAACAGCGCAGCAACCGAAGGCGGTAGCGCGGCGTCCTCCAGCCGGTGCGCAAGCGTCGCGAGCAGCGCCTCGGCGCGCGCGACGCTGATTATCCCGTCCCACGCACCCGGACGCAGCGAGGCCGCGTCGCGCCGCCCCGCGAGCAGGTCGACAAGCGTTTCCATCGCGCTCATCGCGCCGCCTCCGCCCAGATCTGCTCGACGAGGGCGATGCCGGACGCACTGTCGGGATAGGAAATGCCGAAGGCGGGCGTCTCGCGCACCAGCCGCGTCAGTGCTGCAAAGCCCGCTTCGCCCAGCGCGACATAGTTGGTCGAAGCCTCGGTCAGCCTGACGAACGCTTCGCCCTCGCCCATCGGCTCGATCTCTGCCGCGCCGCCAAAGCGCGGAAACAGGAGCAGCGCCGGGCGCACCGGTTCGTGCATCGCCGCGATCGCGTCGGCGCGCGGGATCAGATGGCGGATATCGCCTTTCGGCGTTCCCGCCAGCAGCGGCCCCAGCCGCGCAGCATCGACCCGCGCCGCCATTTCACCGATCGCCGCATTTTTCAGACTGACCGCGCGCGGAAAGGCCAGCGCGGCGCCGTCCGCCGGATCGATCAGCGTGAATTCATCGCCCATCAGGCGCCAGTCACCCTCGCCGAGCAGCGCCGCGAGCGTCGATTTGCCCGATCCCGATTCGCCCGACAGGATCAGCGCGCGCCCGCCCCGCGCCACTGCGCTTGCGTGGAGCAGCATGTGCCGCCGCCACCCCAGCGCGACCTGCAGATTCATCCCCATCTCGGCGGCAAGCAACCCCATCGACAACGGCAGCGGCAGCGCATCGGGCACGACGAAATCCCCGCCGATATGCACCGACGGGCGCAGCACACGCCGCCACGGACGCGCGGCGAACAGCCGGACCGTGGCGTCGGCGGGCCGCGCATCGTCCTGCGGATAAGCAGCGTAGAGCCGGTTAAGCGCCGCGATCGGGGCCGCCCAGTCGCTGCCAATGCGGAACTGCACCGGCCCGACCGCGATCCGCGTGCCGTGCCTCACGCCCGCGCCACCAGCCCGAGCGCCGCGAGTTCGGCGAGCCGTTCGGCGACGATCGCCACGGCGTCGCCCTCGCCTTCGAGATCGAATCGTTCGGCCAGCCGCGCCGCCAGCGTCGCGGCGGTGCACGGCGTTTCGCCCATCATCGCGAGCAGTTCGGGCATCGGCGCGACGACCAAGTGTGTCTGCATCGAACGGCGATCGAAGATCGCAGTGAGTTCGCCCAGCGCCTCGATGCGCAGCGCCTCGGCGGGCGCGGCGCGATAGGGGGCGTCAGCCATAATCTTCGGCGGCGGCGGTCAGCTTGGCGAGGATGGCGAGCAAGGCAGTGCGCTCGTCGGCGCTGATGTTCGATTCGAGCCGCGCCTCGCTCGCAAGCGCTGCGGGCACGATGGCGTCATAGAGCGAGCGGCCCGTTTCGGTGAGTTCGAGGTGATGCGAGCGCCCGTCGGCCTCATGCGCCTGGCGCGCGATCAGTTGGCGGTCGGCGAGCGCTTTCGCGGCGCGATTGACCGTCACCTTGTCCATGCGGGTCGCCGCGACCAGCTCGCGCTGCGTTTTCGGTTGTCCTTCGCCCAGGATCGCCATCAACCGCCACTCCGGAATCTTCAACCCGAAGCGGTTTTCATATTCGGCGGCGATACGGCTCGACAGGGCATTCGACGCGATGGACAAGCGGTACGGGAGGAAATTGTCGAGATTCAGCTTCTTCGCAGCCATATTTGCGTAACCCCCAACGTCCCACCCCGGTCGCAGCCATCCTACCGCATGATTCGACGCTGTGAAGGTCAGAAACGGGCGCGCGCGCCAATCCACAGCGTGCGCGGCGTCGCGCGTTCGACGATCCCGGCGGAAGAGATCGCCGCCGGCACCAGTTCGCCGGTCAGATTTTCGCCCCGCGCCTCGATGCTGATCGCATCCGAAAAGCGCCACGACAGTCCGGCATCGAGCGTCAGCGCGTCGTCCAGACGCAGGAGCCCCAGGTCGTCCTCATTCTGCCCGCCGATGTAGCGCAGCGTCGCGAAGCCGCCGAACGGACCGCGCGTATCGCTGCGCAATGCCAGGCTGGCGCCATGCTTGGCGATCTGCGCCGGGCGGCGGTCGTCGAGCGCCGCGGCGGCGCCCGAGGCGTCGACCCGCGCATCGGTATAGGCATAGGTCGCGCGTAGCGTCGCGGGGCCAAGATCCTGTTCGGCGCTGAATTCGAAACCCTTGCTGTCGATAGCGTCGAGGTTCTGCCGCTGGTTGAGGTTCGGGGCGAGCGTCACATTGGCGATCGCATTCTCAAGATGGTTGGCGAAAACGGTCGCCGACAATTTCATATTGTCGAGGCGCCAGTCGATCCCGGCCTCACCGCCCCAAAGCCGTTCGGGCCGCAGCATCTCGTTGGCGGTCGTCACCTCGGCGCCGATGCGGAACGGTCGATACAGCTCGTTGAGCGTCGGCAGGCGCCAGCCGCGATAGCCGGCGGCGCGCAGCGTGATATCATCGAACGACCAGCGCACACCCGCGCGTCCGCTGCCTTCCCACCCCTGCCGCGACGCAAAGCGCAGGTCGGTGATCACCGGGCCCGCGATATTGCGTTCGAGCCGATAGCCCTCGCCGAGCGACCAGCGATCTACGCGCCCGCTCAGCGTCCAGAGCAAGCCATAGTCCGAATCCCCCGACGTCCATTCGGCAAAGGCACCGACGGTGTCGCTGCTGCCGCCCGCGATGCGGTGGCGGCTCGGCGTTACGCCGGAAAAGAAGAAATCCTCTTCGGTGCGGCCGACCGTCCGCCGCCAGTCGGCGCCGATGCGGAGCGGATTTTCGCCATCGAAGTTTGGCCGCACCTCGATCCGCCCGCCGAGACCGGTCGCCGGCACGCGCTGGAAGAGCGCGGGGGCAACGCTGTTCCGGCCTGTCGCGACGCTCGCGAAACCGCTCTCGAAATCGCGCAGCTGGACATAGGCGAGCGCGATCCACTGCGCGTCGCCCTTGTGGAGAAAGCGGACGCTCGCGTCGACACCGTCGATCTTGCTGGCGGTAAAATCGGTCCCACGGTCGCGCCGATCCGAAAAGCCGCGCACGCTCGCCTCGATCTGATGATCGTCACCCGCGTCGAAGCGGAGGCGCAGGCCGAGCCCGCCCTGTTCGTAGGGCGCTGCGCGATCGACCGTTCCGCGCTGTGCCTTGGCGATGGGAATGAATCCGTCACCGCGGCCGTAGCGCGCATCGAGCGTGACCTGTCCGCCCGCACCCAGTTCGGTTCCGACCGATGCCGATGCGTCCCAACTGTCGCGGCTGCCATAGGCGATGCTGCCCGATGCGCCGTCGGTCATTTCGGAATGGAGACTGATGGTTCCGGCAAGCGCGCCGGGACCGTCTGCGCCGCTCCCGCCGCCGCGCGTGACGAATATGCCGCCGACGTCGATTGCGTCATAGGCACTCCACGCGACCCACCCGCCAAAGGGGTCGGCCTGCGGAATGCCGTCGAGCGTGACCAGCGCGCGGCTCGACGCGTTTCCGCCAAGGCCGCGCAGCGTGATCCCCTGACTCGTCGGATGCGCCGAGCGGCCGTCGGAACGGCGGAACTGCACCAGTCCCGCCTCGTCACGCAGCCGGTTTTCGATACGACTGCCGAGCCCCGATCGACGTCGGCGATCAGCGTCCGGCTGAGGGTGCGGTCGGAGTCGGCAAGCCTCAGAAGCCCGCTGCCGTTGACGACGATATCTTCCCTGGGCAGCGGCACATAATGGACGCAGCAATCGATATCCGCGCGCTCCTCTTCGGTTTGCGCCATCGCCGCTGCCGGACTCGCCAGCAGGGAGATTCCCGCGAGCAGGCGGATCATGCGGGCTTCACCGCGTCGGGATGCGCGCGCCGGAAGGCGTCCAGTTCCATGCATGCGGCATCGATTTCGACCAGCCGCGGATAATCGTCCAGCGGCACCTCGAACCGCCGCGCGTTGTAAACCTGCGGGACGAGGCAGCAGTCGGCGATCCCCGGCGCATCGCCGCCGAGATATCGGCCTTCCCCCGCCATCGCTTCCAGCGCCTCGAACCCCTGCGCGATCCAGGTCGCGATCCAGCGATCCTTGGTCTGCTCGTTGAGGCCCAGATCCTTGGTCAGATATTTGAGCACACGCAGGTTGTTGAGCGGATGGATGTCGCTCGCGATCACCTGCGCCTGCGCCAGCGCGACCGCGCGCGGCATCGCTTCTTCGGGGATCAGCCGCGGTTCGGGATAGGTCCGGTCGAGCCAGTCGATGATCGCCATGCTCTGGATGATCGGCTCGCCGTCGACGACGAGCATCGGGACGAACCCTTGCGCATTCTGCTCCAGATAGGCGTCGCTGCGCTGCTCGCCCGCGATCAGGCTGACCTCGACACGGTCATAGTCGAGCTCCTTCAGGTTCATCGCGATGCGGACGCGAAAGCTGGCCGAGGAGCGGAAATAATCGTGCAGGACGAGGCTTGTCATGCGCGCCCTAATGCGCGCCTTTGGGCATCTCCGCAATCCATTGCCGGAGCAGCGCCGCGCCTTCCTTGTGGACCGTCGAGCGCCCGACCTCGGGCATGGCGATGCCGGGGTCGGTGCTTTCGAGGCGATAGATGAGGAAGCTTCGGTCAGGATCGCCGGGCTGAATCGCGAAGTCCATGCCGCCGCTACCGCGCCCCGCCGCCGTGGGCCGCTTGCCGATGCCATAGTTCACGCCCGTCGGGTCGTCGGTCCAGCGCAGGAACAGTCCGCTGTTGGACGCGCTGCCGGCGGGATTGTGGCAATGCGCGCAATTGACGTCGAGATAGGCGCGGGCACGCGCTGCGACGCTGCCGCTTTCAGGGGCGTCCCATATCGGCATCGCCGGTTTGAGCGCCTCCGGATTCTCGAACAACATCGGGGGCGTTCGTGCGATTTCGGCGGGAAAGATGAAATTGCGCGCCTTCGGCCCGATCGGAACGATCGCGCCGTTCAGGCTGTGGCATTCCTTGCACTGGTTCCGGTTCGGAACGGCATAACGGATATCGTGGGTCTCGCCGTCGGGGCTCCTGAAGCTGGCGGGAACCCGCCGCCCGCCCAGCGCAAGCGTGGCATCCTTGCCGTCGGCATCCCAGATATAGGGCAGCGCGACCCACCCCGATGCGCGGTGGATCAACAGCCGCGTCTCGACCGGCCGGCCGCCGTTCACATCGCTCCACCCGAAACTCTTGATCAGCACAGTGCCGACGGGAAAGTCGATCGTTCCGTCGGCGCGCACCTTGGCCTTTTTGCCGTCGGGAATCGAAACGAAGCGGCGCTTGTCGGTGTAATCGCTGAACAAGGGGGTGCGCAGCGTATAGCCGAAGCTGACCAGCGGCGCCTCGGGGCCAAAAGGAAACAGCCCGAATGCCGACAATTTCTGCGGGATCGCATCGCTTTCGATCAGCGGCTGCCGGCCGTCGGGAAGCGGCACCGTCGCACCGGTCGCGACGCAAAGCAGCGCCGCCGCAAAGCCCGCGATAATGCGCTTCACTTGATCTGGGCCTCCATGCTTTCGGGCAGCTTGATGGCGGGCAGCGCGGCGGGCGGCGTGCCCTTCGACAGATCGGCGGGCGCGGGCTTCGCCTCGCTCTGCGGCGTCTTTACATCGGGCAGATTCAGCGACAGCACGCCCACCTCGTCGAGCACGATCGCATCGCCCGCGCCGTCCCACAGCACCGGCGGCACGCTGCCGCCCATCGCCGCCGCCACCATGTCGCCGCCCGGGAATTGGGGCGCGTAGCCCGCCCGGCCGTGCTGGTTGCCGCGCACGACGATCGCCTTCGGCAGCGGCTGGTAGTTCGGGTCCTTGTGCTCGTAGCGATAGCCGACGATCATCACATTGGCGGTGCCGTTGTCGGCGAGGATATTGTCGAAAATCTCGACATTGCGGTTCGCCATGATCAGCACGCCGGTGCCCGTCGGCACGCTCGCGACGATATTGCCCTTGGGCGCAAAATTGGGCGTGCTGTTGTCGTTCACGATATTGTCGAACACGCGCACATTGTGCCCGCCCTGCATCGGCAGGCTCGGCAGGTCGAATACCAGGATGCCGCCGGTGTTCTTCGTCGCGATATTGTCGTGCACGTCGGCGTCATAGCTGTTCTCGATCTCGATCCCGGCCACATTCTCGGTCGCGATCGAATCGCGGACGACGATATTCTTCGACTGGCCGACATAGATGCCCGCATCCGACGCGCCGCGCACGACGACGCTGTCGATCAGCACATCGGTGCTTTCGACCGGATAGATGCCATAGGCGCCGTTGGTTTCCTTCGGCCCCGCGGTCCATTCGACGCGCAGCTTGTGATAGACGATGCGATCGGCGCCCTTCGACTTGATGCCGTCGCCCTTGGTGTTAAGCACCGCGAAATTGGTGAGAAATACGTCGTCGGAGGTGACGAGCAGCCCTTCGCCAGCGCCCTGCTGCCCGGTGAAATCGAGGATCGATCCGCCCTCGGCGACGCCGGCGCCGCGCACGGTCACATTGGCGACGTCGAGCGAAAGCCCATCGGTCAGCTTCCAGATTCCCGGTGCCAGTTCGACCGTATCGCCGGGTTGGGCAAGGATCAGCGCCTCCTGCAATTTCTCGTTCGCGTCGGCGCCATCCGAAGACACGCGGATCGTCTTCGCGGCGGCGGGCATCGCGGCGATCGCGATCAGCGCAACGGACAGCAGCCGCGCGCGTTGCAGAATATGGATTCGCATTGGTCTCTCCCCTTGTTTTGCTGTTGTCATGCGGCAAGACTTGACGGAAGCCAAGCCATGTTGCTGACATGGATGTAGCTAAAAACCGGGGAGGTTGCATTGGTTCGTAAATTGGGTCTGGGATTGATATTGTTCGCCGTTCCGGCAAGCGCCGCGGCGCCCGCGCCGATCAGCGGTCGCTGGAAGACCGACGACGGCAAGGGCATTGTGGTCATGATGCCGTGCGGCGCGAAAATGTGCGGGAAGGTCGAACGGCTGCTGATCAAGCAGCCCGCGGGCGGCCAGCGCGACGAACGCAATCCCGACAAGGAAAAGCGCGACCGCAAGGTCGAAGGACTGCAAATCTATTGGGATCTCGCCCCCGACGGCGAACATGGCTGGAAGGGCCAGGGCTACAGCCCCGAGGACGGCCGTTACTACCAGGCGCACCTGCGCGCGAAGGGCAACAAGCTGACGATGAAGGGGTGCGTCGCGGTGTTTTGCCGCACGGTGACTTGGACGAAGATGTAGCAAATTTTATCCTCCCCATGGCTTCGCCGCGGGGAGGATTTGTCCCTCACCCTTCGCCCAGGATCCAGTCGACGCCCGCCGCGACGTGGATGCGCGTCGTGTCGTAAATCGGTAGGACATTGGCGTCGGTATCGACGAGCATCACCAATTCGGTGCACGCCAGCACGATCGCCTGGATATCCAGCTTGGCGATATCGGTGATGAAGGTTTTCATCGTCCGGCGCGAACTTTCGTACACCTTGCCGAGCATCAGTTCCTCGTAGATGATGCGGTCGATCTCGTCGGCGCGGCTCGCGTCATAGGGGGCGAGCGTCAGGCCATGGCGCACGAGCCGTTGGCGAAACCAGGGTTCGGTCATCACGTTGCGCGTGCCGATAACCGCTGCCGCCTTGATGCCGTCGGCCTTCATCTTCTCGCCCGTCTCATCGACGATATGCAGGATCGGGATCGAGATCGCCGCGGCGACATCCTCGGCGACCTTATGCATCGAATTGGCCGCGATCATCAGCGCGGTCGCACCCGCCGCCTCGAGCCGCTGCGCCGAGGCAATCAGCACGTCTTTCGCATGCGTCCATTGCTCGGGCGTCGTAATGCGCGACAGCTCGCAATAGTTGAGGCTCTCCATCAGGATCGGCGCCGAGCAGGCCGTGCCGAGGCGCTTTTGCACGCCCTTGTTGAGATGGCGGTAATAGAGCTCGGTCGATGCCCAGCTCATTCCCCCGATCAGGCCGATTTTACGCATAGATGATGTTTACCCCTTTATCGTCATCCCGGCGCAGGCCGGGATCTCTCCGTCAATTGCTGACGTGAGGTTGAGATCCCGGCCTTCGCCGGGATGACGATTCGGGTCAATGCCGTTGCGATTAATGCCCGCTGCCGCTTAGCGCCTTGACGATGTCGTCGGCCATCTTCTTGGCATCGCCGAGCAACATCATCGTATTGTCCATATAGAAGACGTCGTGTCGACGCCGGCATAGCCGACCCCGCCCATCGAGCGCTTCACGAACAGCACGGTCTTCGCCTTTTCGACGTCGAGCACAGGCATCCCATAGATCGGCGAGGTCTTGTCGGTCTTCGCCGCCGGGTTGGTTACGTCGTTCGCGCCGATGACGAAGGCGACGTCGGCCTGCGCGAATTCGCCGTTGATGTCCTCGAGTTCGAACACCTCGTCATAGGGCACGTTCGCCTCGGCGAGCAGCACGTTCATGTGGCCCGGCATGCGCCCTGCAACCGGGTGGATCGCATATTTGACGTTCACGCCTTCTTTCTTCAGCTGGTCGGCCATTTCGCGCAGCGCATGCTGCGCCTGCGCGACCGCCATGCCGTATCCGGGGACGATGATGACATTCTCGGCCTGGCTCATCAGGAAGGCGGCGTCGTCGGCGCTGCCCGGTTTCCACGGGCGCTGTTCCTTCGACCCGCCGTCCGATGCGGCCGCCTCGGCGCCGAAGCCGCCCGCGATCACGCTGATGAAGCTGCGGTTCATCGCGCGGCACATGATATACGACAGGATCGCACCCGACGAGCCGACGAGCGCGCCGGTGATGATCATCGCGGTGTTGCCGAGCGTAAAGCCCATCGCCGCCGCCGCCCAGCCCGAAT
>JACDQN010000560.1 GCA_015657575.1 Sphingopyxis sp. | reverse complement strand
GCGCCGAGGAAGGTGGCGTCGGTATAGCCGTTGGCCATCGACGGGATGACCTTCAGCCCCGGCCAATATTTGTTCGACGAGCTTTTGCATCGGCCCGATGATCTTGGGATCGAGCGGAGGAGCGGGCGGCGCCGGGCGCTTGGGGGGCAGCTGGGTGATCGCGACGCCGGGATCGCCGATGATCCGCGCCAGTTCGTCGCGGATCGATTCGATGCTGTGTCCCGGAAAGATGCGGCAATTGATGTTCGCGCCCGCGCGCTGCGGCAGCGCGTTCGGCGCATGGCCGCCGTCGAGCAGCGTTGCGACGCAGGTCGTGCGCAGATTGCTGTGCAGGAACGGGTCCTTGTTGACGATCGCCTCGGCCGCCTTGTCGGCGGGGTTCTTTGCCAGCGCGACCATCGCCCTCCCCGTCTCGTCGCCGCGCGCGCGCCCGCTTCGGCAAAGAAGCGCCGCGTCGTGTCGGTCATCTCGACCGGGAAGTTATGATCGTCGATCTTCGTCAGCGCGCGGGCGAGCTCATAGATCGCATTGTCGGGCACCGGCGCCGAGCTATGTCCGCCCGGGTTGCGCGTTTCGAGCCGGAAATTGGCGAAGGTTTTTTCGCCGACCTGAACCGACTGAGCGAGTATCTTGCCCTTGCCGTCGCTGTCCCCACCGCCGCCTTCGTTGAGCGCGAATTCGGCATCGATGAGGTCGCGTTTGTTCGCTGCGAGCCATTCGACGCCGTTGAACGCGCCGTTGGTCTCTTCGCCGCAGGTCAGCGCGACCTTGACCGTGCGCCTGGGCTTATAGCCCGCCTGTTGGAAGCGGATCAGCGTATCGACCCAGACGGCCGCCTGCGCCTTGTCGTCGGCGGTGCCGCGGCCATAGAAATAGCCATTCTCCTCGACCATCACGAACGGATCGCGCTCCCAGTCGGCGCGCTTCGCCTCGACGACGTCGATATGCGCGACGAGCAGGATCGGCTTCGCGGTCTTGCTGGTGCCCGGATAGACCGCGACGAGACTGCCTTCCTTCGGATTTTCGGGGGTCGCAAACAGGGTGAGCTGGCCGTCCGGAATTCCCGCAGCTTTCAGCCGCGCCGCCATGCGCTCGGCGGCCAGCGTGCAGCTGCCCGACGAGAGCGTCGTGTTGGTTTCGACAAGCTCCTTGTAGAGATCGCGGAAAGCGAGCTGGTCGGCGCGCGGCGCGGGATCCTGCGCCATCGCAGGTGCGGCCACGAGCAGCGCCGAGGTCAGGAACGCGGTCAAACTTTTCATGATAGTCTCCCCTGTCGCCTGCCAAGGGAGCAGAAAGCACCGCCACTCGCAAGCCGCTTGCGCGTGCCCGCGCTTTCGCGCATCTCGCGAAACAGAATGGGGAGAGAATTTTGACGCGGATCGAGGACGAGCGGCCCGGACAAGTGGCGCGCGCGGTGCGGCAATTGCTGCTAATGATGTACCGCCTGCGCGGCTGGAAGGCCGAAGGGGTGGTACCCGAACCGCGGCGCTTCGTGCTGATCGCGGCGCCGCACACGAGCAATTGGGATTTCGTCAACTTCCTCGGCCTCGCCGCGGACCTGCGCATCCGTCCGCATTTCATGGGCAAATTGTCGCTGTTCAAATGGCCGATCGGCGGCTTCATGAAACAGATGGGCGGCATTCCCGTCGATCGCCGCGGCGGGACCAATGTCGTCCAGCAGATGGTCGACGAATTCGCACGGCGCGCCGAATTCATCCTGACCGTCGCGCCCGAAGGGACACGCGGCAAGACCAAGAAATGGCGCACCGGCTTTTACCAGATCGCACTCGCGGCGAAGGTACCGCTCGTCGTCGGTGTCATGGATTATGGCAGGAAAACCGGCGGGCTCGGGCCGATGATCTGGCCGACGGGCGATTTTCGGGCCGACATGCTGAAGGTGCTCGAAACCTATAAAAGCTGCATTCCGAAATTTCCCGACCGCGCGGTGCGTTCGATCGACGATATCGTCGGCGATGGCGAACCGGAGGTTCGCGAATGACCGGTGCGGTGCAACTGCTCGCGATCAACTTCGCCGGCCTGATCGTGGTGATCCTGATCCTGTGGCGCATCGCGGCAGCGATCCGCGACGTCTCGTTCATCGACGCCTTCTGGGCGCTCGGCATGGTGCTGCTGGCGGGCGGCGCGGTGTTGCAGGCTGGGCTTGAAGGCGACCGCGCGCCCTGGCTTTACGGCCTGACCGCATTGTGGGGGCTCAGGCTCGCAGGGCATCTTTTCGTTCGCTGGCGCCTGACGGGCGAGGATCCGCGCTATGCCCGGATCATGGCGCGGACGATGGAGAAAAAGCGGTGGAGCTGGTCGCGCACCGCGCTGTTCATCGTCTTCCTCACGCAGGCGCCACTGCTTTTCCTCACCTGCCTGCCGGCGCAGCTCGGTATCTGGGCGAGCGCGCTCGATCCGGCGCGCACGATCGGCCCGCTCGGCTGGATCGGCGTTGTCGCGGCGGTCACAGGCATCGCGTTCGAGACGATCGGCGATGCGCAGCTGAACCGCTTTCGCGCGGTCCCCGCAAACAAGGGCAAGGTGCTCGACTCCGGGCTGTGGCGCTATACGCGGCATCCCAATTATTTCGGCGACGCGCTGACCTGGTGGGGGCTGTGGCTGCTCGCCGCCGATACCGGTCATTGGCTGGCGATCGCGAGTATCGTCGGGCCGATCTTCCTCACCTTCACGCTGACGAAATGGTCGGGCAAGGCGCTGCTCGAAAAGGGACTGCACAAGACGCGGCCCGACTATGCCGATTATGTCCAGCGCACCTCGGGCTTTATCCCATGGCCGCCAAAGACCAGGGGCTAGGCGGCGAAGCGCATGCCGCCGATGCCGGCGCGCTCGGCGACGCGCCGCGCATCCGCGCGATCCTGACCGAAGCTGCGCGCGAGGGGCGCAGTGTCAGCTATTCCGAACTGCTCGGCGACCTCGGCTTTCGCTTCACCCGGCCCAAGATGCGCGCGGTGTGCCGGACGCTTGAGGAAGTCGACCGGCTGTGCGCGCTCGATGGCGAACCCGACCTGGCCGTTCTGGTGGTGCGCGAGAGCGACCGGCTGCCCGGACAAGGCTGGTGGGTTGGCGGAACGGCACTGCTGCTCGGTTATGACGGGCCGTGGGAAGGCGCCGCGGCGGCGCGCTTCATTCGCGAACAGCAGCAGGCGGTGTTCGATTATTGGGCGGGGCGGTAGCGGCGGCCGCTTTCGGCCGATACCCGCCGATCGATCCTTGGGTTTGCAAAAAGACATCATCGTCAAAAAGAAAGGGCGGCACCTTGCGGTACCGCCCCTCTTTGTCTTCCAACCCGAACCGGGCGGGAAATCTTACATGCCCGAGTTCGGACCGTATTTGATTTCCACGCGGCGGTTCTGGTCGTTGCGGACGCCGTCAGCGGTCGCAACGGCCGGACGGGTTTCGCCGAACGCTTCCGCGCTGATCGAACCATCCGAAATACCGCGAGCGGTCAGGTAGCTGCGGACCGACGCGTTGCGGCGTTCCGACAGACCGACGTTGTAGCGGGCCGAGCCCGAACGGTCGGCGTGACCGGCCAGCATGACCTGCGTGCCCGTGCAGCCACGGTTGTAGGCGCTGATGGCGTTGTCCAGTGTCGAAGCCGCTTCCGGCGTGATGTTCGACTGATCCCAGTCGAAGTACACGATGTACGGCCCGGGCTCGCAAACCGCTGCCGGCGGCGGCGGAGGCGGCGGGGGCGGCGGGGG
>JACDQN010000559.1 GCA_015657575.1 Sphingopyxis sp. | reverse complement strand
CTTGGCCTCATATTCCTGCGCGCGGCGCGACCACATGGTGCGCTTCACCTTCGGCTTGGTGGTCAGGACCTGCAGCGCTTCCTTCAGCGTCTTGTCCGACGACAGCTTGCGCATGCCGACGCCTTCGGCCTTGTTGGTCGGAACGCGAAGGGTCATCTTTTCCTTTTCAAAGCGGAGAACATAAAGTTCCAACTGCATGCCGGCGATTTCGGATTTCTGCAGCTCGATGACGCGCCCCACGCCATGCTTAGGATAAACAACATAGTCACCGACTTCGAAGACGGGAGTGCTCACGGACATTCAAGTTCCTTTCAGTGGCCTTGCCGGGGACGGGGAAGCGCGTGAACAGCGGTATATCCGGCCCTCTGCGTGAGGGGGATTGGGCTGGTAGGGCGGCGCTAGCCAATCAGAGTGACAAGGGATGTGGCTCCATCGGAAACGCCAAGCGTGCCCCAGCCCGGCGGCGGGAAGAGGCACAATGTCGGCGTGTTGATATTTATTATAACAGATTCGCAACAAAATTGCCACCCCTGCACGGAAATGCGCGGGTCGGCACCTTGACGGCTCCCAACACAGGTTTCAGGCTGCAACGGAACCATAAATAGGGAGCGAGCATGCAGGATCAAGTTTGGTGGGTCACGGGCGCATCGTCGGGCATAGGCGCCGCGCTCGCGAGGGCGCTGGCGGCGCGCGGCGCAAAGCTGATCCTGTCGGGACGCAATGTCGCCGCGCTCGAAGCCGTCGCCGCCGATTGCGGCACCGAGACGCTGATCCTGCCGTTCGAGGCGACTGACTATGCCGCCCTGCCTGCGATCGCCGAGCAGGCATGGGGATGGCAGGGCGGTATCGACGGCCTCGTCAACAACGCCGGCATCTCGCAGCGCAGCCTTGCGGTCGAAACCGATTTCTCCGTCTATCAGCAGATCATCGGCGTCGACCTGCTCGCCCCCATCGCCCTCACCCAGCAACTGTTGCCGCGCATGGTCGGCGCGGGCAGCGGGCAGATCATCGCGATCTCCAGCGTCGCGGGGATTGCCGGCGTGCCGCTGCGCAGCGCCTATTCGGCCGCCAAGCACGGTATCATCGGCTATCACGACGCGGTGCGCGCCGAAAATGAGCATCTGGGGCTCAAGGTGTTGGTCGTCGCTCCCGGATCGGTGCGCACCAACGTCAGCCGCAACGCACTCAACGCCGACGGCAGCGTGCGCGGGGAAAGCGACGCGGCGATCGAAAACGGCCTGTCGCCGGACGACGCCGCGGCACAGATGCTCGCGGCGGTCGATGCCGGAACACGTGAACTGGTCGTCGCCGAGGGCGCCGAGGCGGCGATCGCGGACCTCCGTCGCAGCGACCCGAATGCGCTGTTCGACCGGATGAACGCCATGGTGCAGGCGGGCTATGCGGCGCAGATGAAGGCGCAGCGCTAACCGCGTCGCCATGCAGAAAGCCCCGCCGGATCGCTCCGGCGGGGCTGTTCTGTTGCCCGCAAGGACGGCGGCGCTCAGGCTGCGCCGTGCGCCAGCGCCGCGAGGAGCAGGATCGCCACGATATTGGTGATCTTGATCATCGGGTTGACCGCCGGACCCGCGGTATCCTTGTACGGATCGCCGACGGTGTCGCCGGTCACCGCGGCCTTATGGGCTTCGCTGCCCTTGCCGCCGTGGTTGCCGTCCTCGATATATTTCTTGGCATTATCCCACGCGCCGCCGCCCGAGGTCATCGAGATGGCGACGAACAGCCCCCCCGACGATGACGCCGAGCAACAGCGCGCCGAGCGCTTCCAAT
>JACDQN010000558.1 GCA_015657575.1 Sphingopyxis sp. | reverse complement strand
GGGCTGATCACTTCCCATTGTCGTCATCCCGGACTTGATCCGGGATCCACTCGCGGCGTTGAAGTCATGGGCCCCGGATCAAGTCCGGGGTGACATGGTGCGGAGATTATCCTGCGGCTGATAGTGGCGACGGGTCTTAGTAGAAATCCGCCGTTTCGCCGCCATCGCGGCGCTCGGTGCGGTGCAGCTGCGTCGGCGCCTTGCGCTCGCCGATCCGCACCTCGATCCGGTCGCCAACCCGCCGTACCTCGGCGGGCGCCAAAATTCGCGCGCGCGCGATGGCGACGGCGGTCGCCTGCGGTGCTGCCACAGGAGCGGCAGCCGGCGCGCTACCGGCGAGCAGAAGAACGGCGAGGGCGGACATGGCGTTCATGCTCTGCCCTAACGGCAGGTCTTGCCAGCGCTTTAACCCTGAATCGCAAGTTTCCGGTCGCACCTGCGGCGGCGGGGCGACAAAAGAAAGGCCGCCTGCTCCGGGACGGGACAGACGGCCTGATCTTCGTAAGCGGGGAAGGGTTCAGAAGCCCGATTTCGCCTCCGCCTTCTCCTTGAGCAGCGGCGCAACGTCGAAGCCATGCTTCTCCAGCGCTGCGACGATCTTGTCGGTGCCTTCGAGCCCCGCCCAGAACATCGGGCCGCCGCGATAGACCGGCCAGCCATAGCCGTAGATCCACACGACATCGATGTCGCTCGCCCGTTGCGCCTTGCCTTCGGCGAGAATCAGCGCGCCTTCGTTGACCATCGGATAGAGCGTGCGCTCGATGATCTCCTGATCGGTGATCTCGCGCTTCTCGACGCCCGCCTTCTGCCGGAACTGTTCGATGATCTCGGCGACGCGCGGGCTTTCCGACGGATTGCGCTTTTCGTCATAGTCGTAGAAGCCCGCCTGCTTCTTCTGGCCCCAGCGGCCTTCGGCGCACAGCGCGTCGCGGATGCTCTCGATCCGGTTGGGGTCGCGGTGCCAGCCGATGTCGACGCCGGCGAGGTCGCTCATCTGGAACGGACCCATCGGCATGCCGAATTCGACATGCACCTTGTCGACCTGCGCGGGCGTTGCGCCTTCCATCAACAGCTTCATCGCTTCCATCTGGCGCGGCTTTCAGCATGCGGTTGCCGATGAACCCGTCGCACACGCCCGCGACCACCGCGACCTTGCCGATTTTCTTGCCGATCGCCATTGCGGTGGCGAGCGCATCGGGCGCGGTCTTATCGCCGCGCACAACCTCGAGCAGCTTCATGACGTTGGCGGGCGAGAAGAAGTGCATGCCGAGTACGTCGCCGGGGCGGCTCGTCGCGGTCGCGATCTCGTCCACATCCAGATAGCTGGTGTTCGACGCGAGAATCGCGCCGGGCTTGGCGATCTTGTCGAGCTTGCCGAAGATGTCCTTCTTGACGTCCATATTTTCATAGACCGCCTCGATGATGAGGTCGCAGTCGGCGAGATCGTCCAGGTTCAGCGTCGGCGTGATCAGCCCCATCATTTGATCGACCTGTTCGGGCTTGAAGCGGCCCTTGGCGGCCGACGCGTCGTAATTCTTGCGCACGACGCGAGCT
>JACDQN010000557.1 GCA_015657575.1 Sphingopyxis sp. | reverse complement strand
CTCGGCGCGGTCGGCATCCCCGACCTATGGCATTCCCGGCATGTGGGGCGACCCCGACGGCAATGGTGTGCACGGCCTCAACGAACGCATGGAAGTGCGCTCGGTCTATGTCGGGCGCGACTATATGTTCGACCTGGTGAAGGCTTACGCCGACAAACCCTAAGAGATCTGGCCTTAGCCGACGAACGCGCGCTCGATGACGAAGTCGCCGGGTGACGCGTTCGATCCCTCCTTGAAGCCCAGTTCCTCGAAACGGGACTGCAGGTCGCGGATCATCGCCATACTGCCGCACATCATGATGCGGTCGCTTGCGGGATCGAACTGCGTCGGCCCGGTCAGCGGATGGCCAAACAGCGATCCGTCCTCGATCAGCGCGTCGATGCGCCCCGTCGTGCGGAAGGGCTCGCGCGTCACCGTCGGCAGATAATGGAACTGGAGCAGCGCCTGGTCCTGCACCAGCGGATCGCCCGCCAGCTGGCTTTCGAGCTCGTCGCGGAAGGCAAGGTCGCTGACCTGCCGCACGCAATGGACGATCACGATCTGGTTGAAACGCTCATAGATATCGGGGTCGCGCGCCAGGCTGAGGAAGGGGGCGAGCCCGGTGCCGGTCGACAGCATGAAAAGCCGCCGCCCGGGGGTCAGCGCGTCGGCGACGAGCGTGCCCGTCGGCTTGCGGCCGAGATAGACGGGATCGCCCGGCTGGATCAGTTGGAGGCGCGAGGTCAGCGGCCCGTCGGGCACCTTGATCGACAGGAATTCAAGCTCGTCGGCATAAGCCGGACTCGCGATCGAATAGGCGCGCAGCAGCGGCCGCCCCTCGCCGCCGGGCAAACCGATCATCACGAACTCGCCCGATCGAAAGCGGAAGCTGGGCGGGCGGGTGATCGTGAAGCTGAACAGATGCGCGTTCCAGTGGCGCACCGACCGCACCTCTTCGACGGTCAGCGAAGCGGAGGGGGCCAGTTTGGCAGCTTCGGCAATACGGTCACTCATCACGTTCAACTTTCCTGATAGGGCGTGGCGCCACCCGCGAGGGCCGGCATGTCGAATCCTGCGGCGGCAAGTCTTTCGCTCGCCGCGCCCATCGCCTTTGCGATCGGGCAGGCGCTGTCTCGCTCCGCCAGCAAGGCCAGCGTCGCACGGGCATTGGCCGCGTCCCCAAGCGCAAAGTCGCGCCAGAGTCCAAGCAGAATTGCTTCATGCTCTGAAATTTTCGGACAAGGTATCGGCGCGAGCAGCAGCGTCCGAACCGCGTCGCCAGCGAACAAGGCCATCGCGACATGGAAATCGGGCAGCTCGCCGGCGGCGTTCACGACCGCGAAGCCGCTGTGCAATTGCTGCGGCGGACACCCGCCCCGCTCGGCCGCCGAGACCCAGCCACGCATCGCCCACAACAGGAAACGCCCGCCGTTGCAGAGGCTGTCCACCGGCCGATCGACAAAGGCGTACATCGAAACCCTTTCCTGCGCGCGGAATGCGGCGCTGCCGGGCTTATATGTTATTGCGAGTCATTTGCAATTTAGAATTTTCGATTTTGTGCGGGGGATCTTTTTTGGGCGATGGGGCAATCGGCCGATTCCGGACGTTCCCTTTCTTCGTCACCCTCGAACGAGACGCGTGGCTCGTTCGACTTGATCCGGGGTCCCGCTCGAGGTCAAAGCTGGTCAACGCGTCAAGAATGCGGGATCCGGGTCAAGCCCGGGGTGACGAGGGGGAGAGCTTTCGGCAGGTTGCTGCCGTGGTGTTCATTCTTACGCCGTCATCCCCGCAAAAGCGGGGACTCGGGGCAGCCCTATCTCAGCGTTTCGTCCCGAAATGCCCTGGCAGGCTGGTCGCGCGCGACAGGCCCGGGCGCCAGGTCGATATGCGCGGCGCGGGGACGATCTGGAAATCGGCTTTGCTGTCGGCGGTAACGAGCTGGTCGGCGTGCGCGGCGCGCAGGCGGACGGTCTCGATCGTCTTGTCGGTCTCGATCCCGAAACGGTTGCCGGCGACCCAGCGCACGGTGCCGAGCATCGGCTCGTGACCAGGCATGAACACGGTGATGCGTTCGCCGATATGCAGCGCATGCGGCCCCTGGCCGCCGATGCCGGTCAGCGAAACATTGCGGATGGTGACGTCGAATTGACCCAGACGCTGGCAGGCGAGCGCCGCCTTTACCAGCCGCGACTGTCGCGGTTGGCGCTTTTCGTCGGGGGCCGGTGAGGCGTTGGCCTCGGGATTCGACATGGGCGACTCAACAACTGCCGCCCGAATCCCACCTCGGACGGTTATTCTATTGGTCCCATCAAGCCATCTAAAGGAGGAAGGTAAATTTTCGTATATCGTGTTTGATAATATCCACGAATTATCTCGTCGGCGGCAAGCCGCCAAAAGTGACGATGCTTTCGGCGCCATCGGCCGAAATCGCTGAAACGCCGAAGAAATTATCGTCGATCTGGACGCCCGCCAGCTTGAGTTCGGTGCCGGCATCGGCGCCGACGACGCGGCTGTCGGTCCAGTTCTGCCGGTCGGCGCGGCGCCAGTGGACGCGATAGGCGGCCGCATCCTTAACGCTTGCCCATTTGACCACCGTGTCAGAGCTGACCGCACCGTCGATGCTGACGCTGGCGGGCGGGGCGGGCGCATTCGCGAGCTCGCGCGCCAAAGCGACGTTGAGGGCCGTCACGCGCGCGAGATAGGGAAAGTCCATTTCGTCGACCGTGTCGCCATATCGGCGCGTCCCTTCGGTGCGCAGATCCTGATGCTGATGGTCATAATCCTCGACCCCCGCGGTGAAACGGATCGCCGGATAGCCGAGTTCGAGCGATGGCAGATGGTCGCCGCCGCGGCGGAAGCGGTCGGGACGGCGCACCGCGAGCACTTCGAGCCCGATCGCCGGGGCGCGCTGGGCGGCGCGGATCGCCGCCTTGGCGAGCGCGCGCGAGGGGCCGTCGTCTTCCCCGCCGATCCCGCGGCGCGCGAGCTGCGCGGCGAGATCCTCCGAGGCGCGGATGCCTTCGCTGAACACGCGCACCCGGTTGTCGACGATCGTGCCGTCGGTACCGTGCGTACCGCCGACGATGTCGTTGTTGAGCAGCGCGATGACCTGCCAATTCTGGTCCTTGGCATGTTTGGCGAGCAGGCGACCGCCCCACAGCCCCTGTTCTTCGCCCGACAGCAGGGCATAGACGATCGTCGCGCGATGCTTCCGTTTCGACAGCAGCCGCGCCGCCTCGATCACCAGCGCGGTGCCCGATCCGTCGTCATTGGCGCCGGGCGCGTCGGCGGTGAAATTCATGACGTCGGTAACGCGGCTGTCGATATGACCCGCGATCATCACCACGTCGGCGGAGTCGCCCGTACCCTTCTGGATCGCGAGGATATTTTCGACGATCACGCCGCCCGGCGCCCGCGGCCCTTCGAAGCGATCCGAAATGCGGCTGATCGTCAGACAGCCGCCGCAGACCTTGGAAATGCGCTGAAACTCGGCGGCGCCCCAGTTACGCGCCGCGCCGATCCCGCGCTTGGGATCGGTCGCCGACGACAGCGTATGGCGCGTGCCGAAGGACACCAGCTTCTCGACATCGGCTTTCAATCGCGCCGGGTCGGCGGCCGGGGTCGCGTCTTGCGCGTGGACGAGGGCGGGCGCGGCGAAGAGCAGCGCGGCGAGCAGGCTCTGTTTGATCATGCCGCTTCATGCGGCGCGGGATCGCCAAAGAAAAGGGGATTATGCCGATTGTAAGACTTGTCTTGGAGTGGTTTTTTGGGGTGGGAAGCGGACGTATCTCTCCCCTCCCGTTTGCGGGAGGGTTGGGGGTGGGCGGCGACGGTGCAATGGCCCGACCCCGCTG
>JACDQN010000556.1 GCA_015657575.1 Sphingopyxis sp. | reverse complement strand
GGATATAGAGCATGTCGCCGGGGTTCATGACCACGTCCATCATCACCGCGCCCTTGGCGGCGTCGATCATCTTCTGCGCGCCCTCGCCAGACAGGGTTTGGAGTGGATTGTCGGCGCGATTTTCATAGATGCGCCAACGCTTTTGCCCCTCGCAGTGGATCGCCAGCACCTCATGCGTGTCGAAATGCGATGCGAAGGCGCGGACGCCCTGAAACGAGGCGTAGAAATTGGCCCCGGCCAGCGCGCCGAAGCGTTCGGTCAGCATGTCGGTCAGGACGCGGATCTCGGGTGAAATCTGCTGAACCGCGTCAACGACCAGGCTCGCGCCCATCGCGGTGAAATTTTCGACCTGCTTGATATTGGCGAGCCGAAGACCCTGCCCTTCCATATAGAAATCGGGGCTCACGGGCTGGCTGTTCATGATCAGCTTGATGTTATTTTCGGTCCAGTGCGGACGGATCCGGAACAGCGCATTCAGGTGATCCCAGCCGAAATGCGGTCGCTTGCTTGCCCCGCTTGCAGGAAAATGCACGGGCCGTTTGCCCCAATAGTCGCCGAAAAATTCAGCGGCGCCCATCGGCGCGATCAAATCTTCGAAAGTCATGCCCGGCGAATAGCCGACCGTAGCGGCGGCTGTCGAGCGTCACGGCAAGCGCGATTTGGCTGGATTGCGTCCGCCAAGGGCTTTAGGGGGCCGCGCCAGGAAAAGGAATTTCTACCATGGGTTTCAAATGCGGGATCGTCGGACTGCCAACGTCGGCAAGTCCACCCTGTTCAATGCGCTGACCGAGACGGCGGCGGCGCAGGCGGCCAACTACCCCTTCTGCACGATCGAGCCGAATATCGGCAATGTCGCGGTGCCCGACGCGCGGCTCGAAAAGCTGGCCGCGATCGCATCGAGCAAGAAGATCATCGCGACGCAGCTCGCCTTCGTAGATATCGCGGGCCTGGTGCGCGGCGCGTCGAAGGGCGAAGGGCTGGGCAACCAGTTCCTCGGCAATATCCGCGAGGTCGACGCGATCGTCCATGTGCTGCGCTGTTTCGAGGATGACGACATCCAGCATGTCGAGAACAAGGTCGATCCCGTCGCCGACGCCGAGACGGTCGAGACCGAATTGCTGCTCGCCGATCTCGAAAGCCTCGAAAAGCGCGTTCCTGCCTTTGCGAAGAAGGCGGCGCAGGGCGACAAGGAAGCGAAGATCGCTTCGTCGGTGCTGGGACAGGCGCTCGACCTGCTGCGCGAAGGCAAGCCTGCACGACTTGTCGAACCCAAGGATGACGAAGAAGCCCGCGTCCTGCGCACCGCGCAGCTGCTGACCTCGAAGCCCGTCCTTTATGTCTGCAACGTCGACGAGGGCAGCGCCGCGAACGGCAACGCCTTCTCCGAAAAGGTCTTTGCCAAGGCAGCGGCCGAGGGTGCGCAGGCGGTCGTCGTATCGGCGGCGATCGAGAGCGAGCTGGTGACGATGGACATGGCGGATCGGATGGAATTCCTTTCCGAAATGGGCCTCAGCGAAACCGGCCTCGCGCGCGTGATCCGGGCAGGCTACGAATTGCTGCACCTCATCACCTTTTTCACCGTCGGCCCGCAGGAAGCGCGCGCCTGGACCGTGCATAGGGGTGCGACTGCGCCCGAGGCCGCGGGCGAGATTCACAGCGATTTCCAGAAGGGCTTCATCCGCGCCGAAACGATCGCCTATGACGATTATGTCACGCTGGGCGGTGAAGCGAAGGCGCGCGAAGCGGGCAAACTGCGCGCTGAAGGCAAGGCTTATGTCGTCCACGACGGCGATGTGATGCACTTTCTGCATAGCTGATCGGGCTTACGCCGGCTCTCAAACCCGCCAAAGCCCCGAATGTGCTCAGCGAAACCGTCCTTTGTGGTCCTGTTGACGAACTCAAGGCCGCCTTAAAGCGACAAAATATACGCACGCGCGCATCGAAATTGTCTCCTTTGTCGCTTCAGGAGCGCTTTGCGGAAGCCGACGATTTCAATGAGGCGGCGCGGAAGCTGAGGCGGCGCGGCAATGTAGGACAGCGGTTTTTTGCGAAATGCCCAGGGGCGGTTTTGGGGTGGGGAAGCGGAACGTAAAGATCCTCCCCGGAACGGGGAGGGGGACCAGCGAAGCTGGTGGAGGGGCACGGGCGGGTTACCTTGCCGGCGAGGTAGC
>JACDQN010000555.1 GCA_015657575.1 Sphingopyxis sp. | reverse complement strand
CGACAATGGGTGCGGGATGTCGCCCGAGGTGCTCGAACGCGTGTTCGACCCTTCTACACGACCAAGCCCGCGGGCCAGGGAACCGGCCTCGGCATGAGCCAGGTTTTCGCCTTCTGCCGCCAGACGGGCGGCGAGGTGCAGATTCAGTCGACCGAGGGCGAAGGCACCAGCGTCGCGATGCTGCTGCCGGTCGCCAAGCCGCAACCGATCGAGGCGCACGAGGACGAGGGCGAGGATATCGTGACGGTTTCGTCGGTTCCTGCGGATCGGCTGAAAATCCTGGTGGTCGAGGACGACCAGCGCGTGCTGGCGGCGACGGTCGATGCGGTGAACGAATTGGGGCACAAGGCGGTCGCCTGCGGCAATCCGCTCGACGCCGAACGGCTGGTCGAGCGGCATGGCGGTTTCGACCTCGTCCTCTCCGACGTGCTGATGCCCGAACTGACCGGGCCCGAGATGATCGCGCAATTGAAGCAGCGCTGGCCCGATATCGCGGTGCTGTTCGTCACCGGCTATGCGGGCGATGCGAGCGAGATTGAGAGCTTTGGCGACCATGATGTGCTGCGCAAGCCGTTCACGCTTGCAGCACTCGATCAGGCGATCCAGCGGCGCGGATATCGGAACGAAGCGCAGCGGCTCGCCAGCTAGAGCCTAGCGAATAGCGCCGCTTTTCATCAGGCGCGGCACGAGGGTCAGCGCGGCGACGAGCGGCCAGCGCCGCTGCCACGGCTTGATCTCGATCTTCGTCCCCGCGTGGCGATTGATCTTCCACGCCAGATAATCGATGCCGCCGGCGTAGGTGAGGCTGGCCTTGGCGAGCCGGGCAATGCTGAGCAGCTTGCCCTCGATACGCCGGCGCGGCCACCCGCCGCTTTTCGCCTGCGCGGGGATCGCGACCGCAGCAGCGGCGCCGAAGCGGAGATAGCGATCGGGTTCGGCGTCGACCACCGACTGCGCGCGGCCGGTGCGTTCGGCGCGCAGCTCGACCGAATAGGTCAGCGAAAAGGCGCGGCGCCACCAATCGAGCAAGTCTTCGCCCGGGATGCGGCCCGCGGCGGCGAGCAGCGTCGGCGCGGCACGCGACACCGCGGCGACCGCCCGGTCGCGGGCGGTATCGTCAACCGCCCAGACGAGCCGCGACGGCTGGGCAAACCGCGCCCACACCGAGACGTTGCGCGTTTCGGGCGCATTGAGCCGATCGAAATCGCCTTCACTGAGCACCGCATATTTGGCGATCAGCCCGTCGTGCTGAAACGGAAACACATTGGGCGGAATCAGGCGATTGGCGAGCGCCATCCAGCGCTTGGGAAAGGCGTCGCCATAGTCCGAGACGATCAGGTAGAAATCGAGCATCAGCCCGTCGAGTTCACTTTCGCGAAGGCAACTCCCGTAAAACAGCACGGCGCGCGCGCTGCCCGGATATTGGGCGGCGATCGCCGCCGCCATCGCGGCGACGCGCGGGTCGGCGGGGATCGCGAGTTCGTCGCGGACGAGTTCGGCCAGGGTCGCCATCGGCGCTCAGGCGGCGAGGCGGAGGAAGGGAACCGGCTGCGTCGACGTCAGGATGATCGGCGTACCATGCTTCGCTTCATAGATTTCACCGTCGAGAATGACGTTCGACCGCTCGCCCTCGATGCGGATTTCGTCGCCCTGCTGGAAATGCACGCCCTCGAGCTGCTTCTGCCCGAGCGTGCCGCGCCAAGTCGCGCCGAGCATGCGGAACAACGCGCCGACACTGCTATCGGTGGCGAGCAATTTCATATTGCCGTTCGACCCATGGCTTTCGCTGGTTCGGATATTGAGCAGCAATTTCTCGAGCGTGGTGACGATCAGCAGCGAGAATTTGCCCTTGAATTCGCCCTGGCGGATCAGCGACACGGTCATCGGCTGCGGCTTGGGCGGCAGGCGCCCGCCGCCGAGCCCGAAGATAATCGCGAACAGACCAAGGATCGCCGCCAGCGTATGCGACACGCCGTTCGGCAACCCAAGCGGATAGATGCGGTTGCGGCAATAAAGCATCACGTCGGCAAGATAGGCGCCGCCGAGGAACATGCCGAGCACCGGCCGCGTATCGCCGCCGTCGAGCGAGATCAGCTGGCGTTCGATGACATGATCGTCGAGGTCGCCGCTTTCGACGAGTTCGACGACGCGCTTCAACGCCTTGATCGGATCGCCGTCGGCGCCCAGATCGAGCGCGATCAAATTGGTCTTGCCGTTGGGCAATACCGCGACCGGCGGCGGCGAGCCGCCGAAATGGCCACCCGAATAAAGCTCGGTCAGCGCCGCCTGGACGGTGCCGTCGCCGCCGTTGATCGCAATGACGCGCGGGGACACCATCGCGATCGTGCGGATCGCCTCGCCGATCTGGCCGACGTCTTCGACCTCATAATGAAAAATGTCGGGGTGCGCCGCGCAATATTCGCGAACCCGCGGCAAGAGGGCACGGTTGCCCGTCGAGCGTGGATTGGAAAGGAGCGCGACGCTGGCCATAAACCCTTACATATATTTCATGGTGATGGAGATCGTCTTGGGCGCGTCGCCGACCGCGAACGCCGTCTTCGTATAGCTCGGCTTGCCGAGGTTGAAGATGTTGATGCTCGGGTTGTTCGACATGCCGCCGCCGTCGGACCGCAAATCGGTCTTGCCGTTGCCGTTGACGTCGTGACGCACGGCAATGCCATAGCTGCCCGCCTCGGGCAGCGGCACGCAGACGGTCATCGATCCCGCGCGCGCCGGAACCTCGATGCGGGTGATCCAGCGGCCTTTCGCAAGCCATTCGGACGCGTTGGCGCGATAGCTCTGGACGCGAATCTTGCCCGTTCCGGCCTTAACGCCGCTGATCTGAACGAGCGTCGACGGCCCGCTGCGGCACTTGGACAGATCGTTCGACAGGACCTGCCCCTCGGCATGCGCGGCGACCGAAACGGTCAGCAGCGCCGCGCAGAGAATGGTAGGCACAAATTTCGACATGACGCACTAGCTCCCAGTGGCTATAGCCATGCCAGCCACGCCGGCATGGGTCCCTGTCGCCCTTGCATCGGCATATCGTGAACATTTGCGGCCAAATCATGGTGATGAGGCGACCAAAGATTGAATAAGCTTCCTGCCATCGACCGCTACATCGCGCGGCTCATCTTTTTTCCCATGCTCGGCACCCTCGTCCTGTCGGCGATGCTGCTGGTGCTGGAGAAGATGCTGCGCCTGTTCGATTTCGTCGCGACCGAGGGCGGCCCGGTCAGCGTCGTCTGGCGCATGCTCGCCAACCTGATTCCCGAATATCTCTCGCTCGGCATTCCGATCGGGCTGATGCTCGGGATTCTGCTTGCTTTTCGGCGGCTTGCGACATCGAGCGAACTCGACGTGCTGAAAGGCGTCGGCATGAGTTTCGGCCGCCTTTTGCGCGTCCCCTACGCCTATGCGATCGCGCTCGCGGCGCTCAATCTTGCCATTGTCGGCTTCATCCAGCCCTATGCGCGCTATGCCTATGAGGGGCTGCAGTTCGAGTTGCGCTCGGGCGCACTGGGCGCGTCGATCAAGGTCGGCGAATTCACCAAGATGGGCGACCGGATGACGCTGCGCATCGAGGAAAGCCACGACGACGGGCGCCGCCTGCAAGGTATTTTCGTGCGCGGCGAGAATAAGGACGGTCAGGCGGTATCGGCGACCGCATCGCGCGGCCAGTTCCTCGCGACCGACGATCCGAACACGATCATCCTGCGCCTGTCGCAGGGGGTGCTGATCCACGAATCGCCTAAATTCGCGGTGCCGCGCGTGCTGAGCTTCGACAATCACGACCTGCCGATCCCGCTGCCCAAGATCGAAGCCTTCCGCCTGCGCGGCGGTGCCGACCGCGAAAAGACGATCCCCGAGCTGTTCGTCGCGGGCAAGGACCAGAGCGAACCGTTGGATACCCGCCTCGAATCGCGCGCGAATTTCCATTTCCGCATCGTCGAGGTCGCGTCGATGTTCCTGATTCCGCTGATCGCGATCGCGCTCGCCATCCCGCCCAAGCGATCGACCTCGTCGCTCGGCGTCTTCCTGTCGATCGTGCTTTTGGTGACGCAGCACAAGATCAACGAATATGCCGAGGATATGGGCGCGCGCGGCACCGTCGATCCGCTGATCGCGCTGTGGGTGCCCTTCCTTCTTTTCGCCGCACTTGCAATCTGGATGTATTATCAGACCGCGCATGTGCCGGGCGGCCAGCCGATCGGTGCGCTCGAACGCGTCGCGGCCAAGGCCGGCCAGCGCATCCGCAAGCTGATGACGATGTTCCAGCGCAAGCCCAAGTTGATCGCCTGATGCACCAATTGTCCTTTTTCCCCTCGCGCACGATGGCGCTCTATGTCGGGCGGCTGTTCCTGCTACGTACCTTTGCGATCCTCTTCGCGCTGGTGCTGATTCTCCAGACGCTCGACCTGCTCGGCGAGAGCGGCAAGATTCTGGCGGTCGCGGGCAATGGCGATTCGGAGGTGTGGCGCTATGTCGGTTTGCGCGTGCCGCAGATCATCGAGACCTTCCTGCCCTTTTCGGTGCTGCTCGGCACCATATTGACGCTCGCGACGCTGAACCAGAACAGCGAGGTGATCGCGATGAAGGCTGCGGGCATGTCGGCGCATCAGGTGCTGGCGCCGCTGTTCCTCGCCGCCTTCCTGGTGGCCGGGATCAGCTTTGCCTTCAACGAACGAATCGTTGCGCGCTCGAACGCCGCGCTCGGCGCTTGGCAGAAGGTGCAATATGCGCAGATTCCCCAAGACACCGGCGTCCGCAGCAACATATGGGTGCGCGCCGGCGACGATCTGATCAACGCGGGCACGGTCGAAACCGGCGGGCCGGTGGTCAAGCTGGGCAATGTCCGGATTTACGAACGCACGGCGGGCGTGTTGTCGTCGATCCTGTCGGCGGACAGCGCGCGCGCGGTCGACGGCGGCTGGGAATTCACCAACGCCAAGCGCTTCATGCGCCGGTCGGGGACGAGCACCGACCTTGGCACCGTCATCGCGGCAAAGGGCGTCGCGCCCGATCAGTTCACCCTCGCGCAGGTCGATGGCGACGACCTGCCCTTCCTGCAACTGCGCAGCGCGATCGCCGAGCTCGAATCCGCCGGGCGGCCGGTCGATGCGCTGAAAGGCGTACTCTGGCACAAGATTTCGGGGCCGCTCTCGGCGATATTGATGCCGCTGCTGGGCGCGGTTGCCGCGTTCGGCCTGGCGCGGTCGGGCAAGCTGTTCGTGCGCGCGATCCTGGGCATGGCGCTCGGCTTCGCCTATTTCGTCGCCGACAATTTCGCGCTCGCGATGGGCGACCTCGGCGCCTACTCGCCCTTCCTCGCGGCTTGGGGCCCATTCATCCTGTTCGCACTGATCGGCGAGATGATCTTGATACGGACCGAGGAATAGCGGCTTCCGGTCGGAAGGCGGGCCGTTCCCTTTCTTCGTCACCCCCGGACTTTGATCCGGGGTCCCGTCTTGAGGTCGAAGCTGGCTTG
>JACDQN010000554.1 GCA_015657575.1 Sphingopyxis sp. | reverse complement strand
TTTCGTCGCGCTGTCGATCACGCCACAATATCTGGTCGACATCGGCCTGCTCGACAAGGCGAAGGTCCCGGCCGCCGACAAGGATATCGGGCTGCTGCTGCGGCAGGCGATGGACAAGGTCGCCTTTCTTCCCTTCGGTTTGCTCGTCGATCGCTGGCGCTGGGGCGTGTTCGACGGCTCGATCCAGCCCGCCGACTACAACAAGAAATGGACCGAACTGCGTACGCAATATCAGGGTATCGTCCCGCCGGGCGAGCGTCCGGCGAACGCGTTCGATGCGGGCGCGAAATTCCACATTCCGGGCAACACGCCCTACACGCGCTATTTCCTCGCGCGCGTGCTGCAGTTCCAATTCTATCAGGCGGCATGCAAGCAGGCGGGATGGAAGGGGCCGCTTCACCGCTGTTCCTTCTATGGCAACAAGGAGGTCGGCGCGAAGCTCAACGCGATGCTCGAAATGGGCGCGTCGAAGCCCTGGCCCGACGCGCTGCAGGCCTTTACCGGCAGCCGCGAAATGTCGGGCAAGGCGATGGCGGAATATTTTGCGCCGCTCAAGAAGTGGCTCGACGCCCAGAACAAGGGCAAGCCTTCGGGATGGTAGGGCACCGAGCGCGATGAGCAAAGGGCCGGGAATCGCTTCCCGGCCCTTTGTTGTCGGGCGGCCAGCGCGACGGCGGTTTTGGGGTGGGGAGCGGCCCTCACCGATCCTCCCCGGAACGGGGAGGGGGACCAGCGAAGCTGGTGGAGGGGCACAGGCGGGTTACCTTGCCGGTGAGGTGGCGCATACAGCTTCGTTGCCGGATATGAGCGGCTTGTCGATTTGGCACAGCGCAAACCTCCCGTGCCCCTCCACCACCCTTCGGGTGGTCCCCCTCCCCCTGCGGGGGAGGACCTTCACGTCCACAACCGGTCGTCAGCTGTCCGGCCGCTACGTTGCTCGGCCCTTATCCTCCCAGCCATCCGGCGACATCGACGGCGATCTTATTGGCGGCGCGTGTCAGCGCCTCGCCGACGGGCTTCGCTTCGACCTCGCCGCCGATCGCCTCGCGCACTTCGAAGCGGCGCTGCGTGACGGTCTTGCCGCCCGCCGAAACGAGCATGGCCTGGAATACCACGACCGCTTCGTTCGAACGCGCATCGACGCCGAATTCCATCAACTGTCCCGCCAGCTGTTCGCCGGGCGCGGTCAGATACTGCCCCTCGTCGAGCACGACGCGTGCAGTGCGCGCGGCGACGGTCTCGGAAACGAGCCGCTGGAACAGCCGCGACGGCGCCTCGACCCACTGCGCATCCTTCACATAGGTGACGCTCGCGCCATCCTGTTGCACCGGGATGCGCGTCGTGCGCAGCTTTTGCGGCGCGGTCGGGATCAAGATGGTCAGCGTCGCCGCCTCGGCCGCGGTGCGCGCGCTGCCCGCGGCCGGCGCCGCATCGGGGTCGAGCGTCAGCAGGAAGGGCGGCGTCTTGCCGCCGAGCCCGATACAGCCCGACAGCGTCACGGCCACGATGGCGGTCAGCAGCGGAGCGCGAAATTGTCGCATCATGGGCATCCTCATTCCTTGTAATCGGGCAGCTTGCTGCCCGCGATGACCGCACCGGCGCCCTGCTGGTCGAGCTTGTCGGTCAGGCTGGACAGCGAGGCGGACGTGCGACGGAGATCGCGGATCAACGCGTTGGCCTCCGGGATCGTCGTCTCGCTGAACGTTTTGAGCCCCGGCCGCGCGTCGCTGATCGCCGCCTCCAGCGTCGCCATCGACGCGTTTGCGGATTTCAGCGTGTCGCGAAGATTCGCCATCGCGGGATCGACATTGCGGTCGATCGTTCCCTGCGCCGACGCCGCGAGGTTGCCGACCTGCTCGGCGGCGTTGCCCGCCTGCTGGATCGCGATGCGCGTATCGGCGAGCGCGCGTTCGATCGCAGGGCCGTTGCGGGCGAGCGTCGCCGTCGTTGCCTCGACATTGTTGAGGATCGCGGAAAAGCTTTGCTGGTTTTCGTCATTGGCGAGTTCGGCGAGCCGCTCGCTGAGCGTCGAGAGGCGCTGCAGCAATTGCGGCGCGGTGTTGAGCAGTTCGCCCAGCCCGCCGACGCGCGTGGGGATGACGGGCTTGCCCGCGGGCCCCCTGTCGCTGATCGGCGGCGCGCCCTTGACCGCGCCATCGAGCGAGATCTGCGAAACGCCGGTGAAGCCGACGCCCTCGATCGCTGCGGTCGTCCCCTGCAGGATGGGCACGCCTTCGTTGACCTCGATGCGCACGCGCACGAATTGCGGGTCCTCGGGCCAGAGCGCGATTTCGCGTACCTGCCCCGCGGGAACGCCGGAGAATTGCACCTGCGCGCCCTTGTTCAGCCCATCGACCGATTGCTTGAAGAAAATGTCATATTCGCGCTTTGGACCGCCGCTGTCGTTGGCGAGCAGACGACGAAGATCGCGAGCGCCGCCGTGAAGAGCAGGACGAAAGCGCCGACGAGCACATTGTTCGAACGTGTTTCCATCAGTTTTTCCTATCCCAACGGGGTCAGTATCCGTCTAATGCACATTCGAGGCGTCGAAATGGCGAAGATATCGCCTTCGCGTGGTCGCCGCGGATGGTGGTTCCATCTGCAAGGCCGCGCGGAGGCGAGATCGAAGCCATTTCGACGTCCCTTCGGGATTTGACCGATTTTGTCCATGGCTGCGTCAGCGAGCCTTGGGATATTTTCATATGCCTGCGCCTCGCTTCCTTGCCCTGAACAAAATCGCCTCAAACCTCGAATGTGCATTAGACGGATACTGACCCCCTCTCGGTAGCGATGTTGCAGCCGGCGGCCGCGCGCCCGCGGGGGCCGTTGAAATAGTCCTGTATCCACGGGTGCTCGGTGGCAAGCAGTTCCGGGATGGTGCCGATCGCGATCACCTTCTTCTCTGCCAATACCGCAACCCGGTCGCAGGTTGCATAGAGCGAGTCGAGATCGTGGGTGATGAGGAAGACGGTGAGCCCCATCGTGTCGGCGAGGCCGCGGATCAGCTCGTCGAACTTCGCGGCGCCGATCGGGTCGAGCCCCGCGGTGGGCTCGTCGAGGAAAAGCAGTGCCGGGTCGAGCGCGAGCGCGCGGGCGAGGCCAGCACGCTTGACCATGCCGCCCGACAGCTCGGCGGGATATTTGGGGCCCGCATCGGGCGGCAGGCCGACCATCGCAACCTTGTAGGCGGCGATTTCGTCGAGCAGTTTCTGGTCGAGCCGCGGATAATATTCGCGAAGCGGCACCTGGATATTCTCGGCGACGCTCAGCGTCGAGAAGAGCGCGCCGCCCTGGAACATCACGCCCCAGCGCCGGCGAAGATCGCGCGATTCCTCGGGATCGGTGATCGCATCGAGCGTCTTGCCATAGACCTCGATCTCGCCTGCGGCCGGTTCCTGCAGCCCGATGATCGATCGCATCAACACCGACTTGCCGGTGCCCGACCCGCCGACGACGCCGAGAATTTCGCCCGATCGTACGTCGAGGTCGAGATGATCGTGGATCACCGCGTCGCCGAACTGATTGACCAGCCCGCGGATGCGGATCGGATATTCGAATTTCTCGGGCCGTACGGCGTCGGCCGCGGCCAGCTCTTCCTGAATTTCGGTCTGCACCTCGTCGGCCATCAGTTCCACCCGATCGAAGAGAAGAAGACCGCGAAAAAGGCGTCGAGCACGATGACGAGGAAGATGGCGGCGACGACCGCCGAGGTCGTGCGCTGGCCGACCTCCTCGGCATTCTGGCGCACCTGCATGCCCTCGTAGCAGCCGGTGACGCCGATCAGGATGCCGAACACCGGCGCCTTGATCAGCATGGCCCAGAAATCGGTCATCGGAATGATGTCGCGCAGCAGCTGGATATAGGTAAGCGGCGGGATATCGAGCCCGATCCAGCAAAAGACGCCGCCGCCGATGATCGCGCAGATGCTGGCGTAGAAGCCGAGCAAGGGCATCAGGATCGTCGCCGCCGCGACGCGCGGCAGCACGATCGCCTCCATCGGCGATACGCCGATCGTGCGCATCGCGTCGATTTCCTCGGTCA
>JACDQN010000553.1 GCA_015657575.1 Sphingopyxis sp. | reverse complement strand
GCACCACGTCCATGCCGACGCTCGTGAAGCCCGCAACCAGCGCATTTTCCAGCATATAGCCCGACAGGCGGGTATCCTTGCCGATCACGACGCGGTGCTTGTGATCGCCGCGCAGGAAATGCGCACCCGCCGCCATGCCGACGCGCATCGCGGTTTCCGCCGTCATCGGGGCCTGGTTGGTCAGCCCGCGAATCCCGTCGGTTCCGAAAAACTTGCGCATGCTACCTCTGCTACCTAATCCGGATCGACTGGACCTGCCCCGGCTCCCCCGGGATGGTCCCGTCGGAGCGCTTCGCGACCCGAAAACCGGTTCCCACTTCTGCCGGGAGGTGCTCTATGTCACCCTCTTTTGCTTGGCAAGCTGGCCATAAATTTCGCGGGGAGAATATGTCTTGAAATCCGCCTGGTTGATCCTTTCGGCCCTCGTCGCCGGCATGTTGTTGGGGATTGGCGTCGAGCTGATATCGCCCGCCGCCGGAACCGCCTCGCTTCCCTTTATCGAACCGGTCGGGCTGCTCTGGCTCAACGCGCTCAAGATGACGATCGTCCCGCTCGTCGTCGCCTTGCTGATCACCGGAATCACCGCGACCGCCGACGCGGCGCGCGCCGGAAAGCTTGCCTTTCGTTCGGTGATGACCTTCCTCGCCGCCATCTTCCTCTCGGGGCTGATGTCGCTGCTGATGACGCCCTTGCTGCTGCGGCTCTTCCCGCTTTCGACCGGCGCGGCCGAAGCGCTGCGCCACGGGCTGGGCGGCACCGCCGAAGCCGCGCCCTCGCCGACCTTCGGCGACTTCCTGCTGTCGCTGATCCCGACCAACCCGATCGCGGCGGCCGCCGAAACCGCGATCCTGCCGCTGATCGTCTTCACGACCATCTTCGCTTTCGCGATCACCAAGCTGGAGCCTGTCCAGCGCGCCACGCTGTCGGGGCTGTTCAAGGCGCTCGGCGACGCGATGCTGATCGTTATCGGATGGGTGCTCGCGCTCGCGCCGGTCGGCGTCTTTGCGCTCGGCTATGCGCTCGCGGTCAAGGCCGGGGTCGCGGCGTTCGGGGGACTCGTCCATTATGTGCTGATCCTGTCGGGGATCGGTGTCTGCTGCCTTATCCTCGGGCTGCTGCTCGCCTGGCTCGTCGTCGGAATCCCGCTGCCGCGCTTCGTGCGCGCGATGGTGCCGACGCTCGCGGTCGCAATCAGCACGCAAAGCTCGCTCGCCAGCCTGCCTGCGATGCTCAAATCGTCGGAGGAGCTGGGCGTCGACCCTAAAAAGGCGGACGTCGTGCTGCCGCTCGCGGTCGCGCTGTTCCGCTTCACCAGCCCGGCCATGAACCTTGCAGTCGTCGTCTATATCGCCTGGCTGTTCGGAGTCGAGCTGACGCCGTGGGAGATGGCGGTCGGGCTCGCGGTCGCGATGGCAGCGGCGTTGAGTTCGGTCAGCCTCCCGGGATCGATCAGCTTCGTGACCTCGATCGCGCCGATCGCGGTGTCGATGGGTGTGCCCGTCGCGCCGCTGGGGTTGCTCGTCGCGGTCGAGACTTTCCCCGATATTTTCCGTACACTTGGCAACGTCATCGGCGACGTCGCGGCGACCAAATATGCCGCCGACGGAGTCGAGAAGGGATCAGCGGGAGAGACGCCATGAAATATCGCAAGCTCGGCCGCGGCCTCGAAGTTTCCGCGATCGGCATCGGCTGCATGCCGATGATCAAGGGCGGCAATATCCTGTACGGCGAGGCCGCCGACCTCGACGAATCGACGCGCACGATCCACCGCGCGATCGACCTTGGCGTCACCTTTTTCGACACCGCACAAATCTACGGCCCGTTCAGCAACGAGGAACTGCTCGGCGAGGCGATCAGGGGCAAGCGCGACGGCCTCGTCATCGCGACCAAGTTCGGCTTCAAGTTCGACGGCAAGCAGATCACCGGCGTCGACGGATCGCCCGCCAACGCGCGCGCCGCGTGCGAAGGCTCGCTCCAGCGGCTCGGTATCGACACGATCGACCTCTTCTACCAGCACCGCGTCGATCCGTCGGTTCCGATCGAGGAGACGGTCGGGGGCATGATGGAGCTGGTGAAGGAGGGCAAGGTCCGCCACATCGCGCTGTCCGAAGCCGGCCCCGACACGATCCGCCGCGCCGCAAAGGCCGCCCCGATCACCGCACTGCAGAGCGAATATTCGATCTGGG
>JACDQN010000552.1 GCA_015657575.1 Sphingopyxis sp. | reverse complement strand
GTCGGCGGAATGCCATACGAAGATCAGCAGCGGGGTGGTCAGGAAGCCGCCGCCGACGCCGAACATGCCCGACAGAAAGCCGACTCCGCCGCCGAGCAGGATGATGACGAGCGCGTTGACCGACAGATTGGCGACAGGAAGGTAAAGATCCATGGGCCCCGAATGCGTCTGCGGCGCAGGAAACAGCGCCGAGTCCCGCAACCCTAGAGCATTTTGACCACAGGGGGAATCGGGTGCGCGGGCTAAATTTCTTCCCGATCAGAAGTCGGCGGCAAGCGTCAGCGCAAGGCCGCTGGCAGGGCGTGCATCGCCGGCAATCCGCTGACGCCAGTCGAGCGCGATGCGGCTTCCTTCACCCACCTCCGGCAGCTTCAGCGTCAGCCGCGGCCCGACATCGACGCGCGCCGCGCCGGGTTGCACCGCACCGGCCGCCAGCGCGCCCAGCCGCACCGCCGCGCCGTCGGCTCGGCCAAGCTCGCGATCGACCACGACCGCGCCGTCGGCGAAGGCATCGCGCGCTCGGGCGCCGACGACGCCCGCCTGCGCATAGGCCTCGAGCCGGAAACCGGCGGGCAGTTTGACGTCGCTGACGCCGCCGACCGCCATGACCGCAAAAGCGTTGCGCCCGTCGCGCCCGATTGCGACGCGCCGCTCGACCGCAATATCGACGGGCAGATGCGCCAGCGGCGCATGGGCGACCCCGAAGGCGAGCTCACGCTGCCGCAACTGGCGCAGCGCGACCGTCGCGCGGGCATAGGCGCGGGTCCGCCCCGTCGCATCGAAGCCATAGGACAGGCGCGCACCGGCCTGACTACCGCCGAGCTGCCCGCCTTCGGAAATCGCCCCCGGCGTGCTCCCCGCGCCTTCGCGCAGAAAGATCCACGACGACAGCGACCAGCCGGCCATCTGTCGCCGCATCCAGAAAGGCTTGCCCTGGCCCGGCGGAGCGGTGGCGGGTTCCGGCGGCAAGGACATCCATGCACCGCGACCGGACACCGCCCCGGCGCTGTGCTGGCCCGGTTGCAGAAAGGGCGCCAGGAGAGCGAAGCGCATGCCGTGGCGGCTGCGCGTGATCTTTCCGCCCGAGCTGACCCCTGCCGTCGGCGCTGCCGGGACGAAACCTCGGGCGGCGACGGCAGCCGGCGTCCAGGTGAATGCCGCGCCATTGGGCTGTTCGGGCGCGGCGGGCACGGCGATGACCGACGGCAGCGGAGCGCCCCATGAAGAAGGCGCCGCTTGCAGCGGCGGCGCACCACCAGCCCACATGCTCGCCGCCCGAACCGCGCTCCATCCGACGAGGCAAAGGAGCAGGAACCGAAACGCCCGGGCATCGCCGCGCCATCGGATTGGATCGGGGGAGCGCAGCAGGCTTTGCGCGATCATGGCGACACCGGTTCCGAAAGGGAAGGGTGCCGGGCATGGTCGGTCTTTTCCCAGACGACGCGCCCCGAACGGAGCATGCGCCAGTAGAGCGTCACCGCCCGGCGCGCCGCGAGGATCGCGATGACGTTCGCGATGAAGGCGCGCGGCAGCGCGCGCATCGCCTGCGGCAAGCCATACCAGCGCGCGGTGAAAAAACCACGCATGCCGAGCCGCCACAACAGCAGTGCGCCGTTCGTCGCGAACAAGATTCGCAGCGCTTCGTTCAAGGGCGCGACCTGCCAATCGAGCCACTGCTGCCCCACCCATCCGGCCACGGAGAGCAGGAGGGCGGCATAGGCGGCGAGCAGAACGAGCGCCGCGAGCGGCGCGCGGCGATCGCGCCAGAGCATCCAGCGGGTCAGCCAGATATCGCGCGCCGATCGCCGGGCCCCCTGGTCGATCCAGCCGAGCGAATCCCAGCCGGCGAGCGCGATACCCGCGATCCAGCGCGACTTCTGCCGGACGGCCGCATCGACCGAGGCCGGAAAGGCGCCGCGTGACGCGATCCGATCGCCCCGCGTGCCCAGCGTATCGACGAAGCGCGCCCGAAGACCATAGGCGCCGATCAGCATGCCGAGCTCATAGTCCTCGGTCAGGCTATCGGGCCGGAAGGGGGCGCCGCCCCGCTCGATGGAAAGCAGCGCCACCGTCTGCCGGCGCAGTGCGCAGCCGACGCCTGCCGAGGGGATCGGCAGGCCGAGCCGCGAGCGCAGGACGACCTCTTTCCCGTGCGATTCGGCGAATTCGTCGCAATAATGGCCGCCGATCCAGGTCGATTGCCGATCGACGAACGGCACGACGGGAATCTGCACCATCGCGCAATCAGCGAGTTCCCGGCGATAGAGCGCCAACTCTTCCGGGTGCACATGGTCTTCGGCGTCATGCAGGATGATGCCCGCGAAACGAAACCCCTCGGCGCGCTCATCCTCGCCGAGCGCGGCCCAGAGGCCGTTCAGATTATCGCCCTTCGTCGTCGGCCCATTGCGTTCGCCGATCACCATCCGCAGGCGCGCATCGCGCGCGACGAGCCGCGAGATGGCGAGGATCGTCGCCGGATCGTTGGGATAGCAGCCCACATAGATCCGGAAATTCTCGCCCTCCCAGGCCGCAAGCGCGCGTTCCAGCGTGGCGTGAAGGATCGCATCCTCTTTCCAGGCCGGAAGAAATATCGCCAGCGTCCCGCGCAGCGGCGGCATATCGTGCGGCGCCGGCTCCGCGCGATGACGCGTCGCCAGCCAGAGCGCATCGAACAGCAAATCGTCGATCCCGAACAGGAGGATGCCCACCGATGCGAACAGCATCAGCTCGCGGCCGGCGCCCAGCACCGACCATTCCAGCCATGTGGTCGAAAGCTCCACCCCGGCCTCGCCCCTGCCCCGGCGGACTCACCGCCCAAGCAAAGGGTGGGTAAGCATGACTTTATTTTTGTAAAGGTGACGAGCCGGACCCCAGCCGCTAGGGAAAAACGAAACCATCCTCCTCAACAAACAGGTCGCCGATCTCGCATGTCCAGTATTTCCGCCCCTCGCTCGGCCCTCCGCGACTTTCTGGAGAGCGAAAGCGCCAGTGGCATGCTGCTGATTTTTGCAGCCATATTGGCGCTTGTTGTTGCGAATTCGGCGCTCGGAGAAGCCTATCGCGATCTGGTCCACGCAGCGACTGGTCCGGTGCTGAGCGACAAGCTCGGCCCGATGACGGTTCATCTGTGGATCAACGACGGGCTGATGGCGATTTTCTTCCTGCTCGTCGGGCTCGAGATCAAGCGCGAGTTCGTTGACGGGCGGCTCGCAAGCTGGGACCGGCGGCGGCTGCCCTTCATCGCCGCCGCGGCGGGCATGGCGGTGCCCGCCGCGCTCTACATGATCTTTGCGGGCGGCACATCCGGCCTCGCGCAGGGCTGGGCGATCCCGGCCGCGACCGATATCGCCTTTGCGATGGGGGTGCTGGCGCTGCTCGGAAAGCGCGCGCCGACGTCGCTCAAGCTTTTCCTCGTCACCGTCGCGATCGTCGACGACATGGGCGCGGTCGCGATCATCGCGCTTTTCTACACCGCCAAGATCAACCTCGTTGCGCTCGCCGCGGCCGCGATCATCCTCGGCGCGATGTTCGCCGCGGCGCGCATGGGCGTGAAGAGCCTGACCGTCTATCTGCTGCTGTTCCTGCTGCTCTGGTACGCGATGCTGCTGTCGGGGGTTCATGCGACCATCGCGGGCGTGCTTGCGGCGATGGCGATTCCGTTCGAGCGCACCCCCGGCGCCCCCGACAGCGCGCAGTCGCCGCTCCACCGGCTCGAACATGCGCTGCACCCCTGGGTCGCCTTTGCGATCGTGCCCTTGTTCGGCTTCGCCAACGCCGGGGTCGACGTCAGCGGGCTGACGATGGCGCAGCTTTTCGCGCCGCTGCCGCTCGGCGTCGCGGCGGGCCTCTTCCTCGGCAAGCAGATCGGCATCTTCGGCAGCGTCTGGCTGTCGGTCCAATTCGGCATCGCGGGCCGCCTGCGCGGCGCGACCTGGCTGCAGGTCTATGGCGTCGCGCTGCTGTGCGGGATCGGCTTCACGATGAGCCTGTTCATCGGCGGCCTCGCCTTTCCGGGCGCGCCCTGCTCGCCGAGGAAGCAAAGATCGGCATATTGATGGGATCGCTGCTTTCGGCGCTGAGCGGTTTCGCGATCCTGCGCTTCGCTCCGCTGCATCCGGCGCACGATGCTATCGAAAGCGAAGCCGATGCCGAAATTGCCGCCGATGGCGATGTGCGTGACACATCGGAAAGCAGCGGTATAGGGGCATGATGCGTATCGTCATCGCCTTGTCGCTGGTCGCCGCTCTTGCAGGTTGCGCGACGACCGAACCGAAGCCGCCTGCCGGCCCGGCCGGCGTCGCCACCATCGACGTACGCCGCACACCCGCGTCGACCAAAGCGCTGGACGAGATCGCAGCCGCCTATCTGCGGCTCAGTCTCGAGATCGGGACGCATGAGGACGGCTATATCGACGCCTATTACGGACCGCCCGAGCTGAAGAAGGAAGCCGAAGCGGCGCCGCGCGACAAGGCGGCGCTGCTCGTGGCGACGCGCGACCTGATGGCCGCGATCAACCTCGCCGCGCGGCGCCCGTCGGATGCGACCGAGCGCCGCCGCGCCGCCTTTCTCCGCGCCCAGCTTCGCGCCGCCGAGACGCGGCTGATGATGATGCAGGGCACGCGCTTCGCCTTCGCCGACGAGGCCGAGCGCCTGTTCGGCGTGCGCCCGCGGCTGCAACCGCTCGCCAGCTATGACGCAGAACTGGCGAAGATCGAAAAGCTCGTCCCCGGCGAGGGCGCGCTCGCCGACCGGGTCGAATCTTATCTCGACGCCTTCACCATCCCCAAGGATCGCCTGCAAAAGACCTTCGACGCCGCGATCGCGCGCTGCCGCGGACGCAGCGCCGCGCATATCCCGATGCCGGCGGACGAGAGCTTCCGGCTGGAATTCGTCACGGGGAAGAGCTGGAGCGGCTATAATTATTACCAGGGCGGCTATCACAGCCTGATCCAGGTCAACACCGACCTACCGATCCGCCTGTCGCGCGCGCTCGATCTCGGCTGTCACGAGGGCTATCCGGGCCATCACCTCCTCAACATGAAGCTCGAGGAAAAACTGGTCAGGGAACGCGGCTGGGCCGAATTCAGCGTCTATCCGCTCTATAGCCCGCAGAGCCTGATCGCCGAAGGCACCGCCAATTACGGCATCGATCTCGCCTTTCCCGAAAGCAGCAAGGCCGATACCGAGCGCGACATATTGATGCCGATCGCCGAGATCGCGGTGCCGTCGGACGATCGCTATTGGCAGCTGCTCAAGGCGATCAAGCGCGCGGCGGGCGCGCGGTTGACGATCGCGCAGCAATATCTCGACGGCGCGATCGACCGGCCGACCGCGGTCGCACTCACGCAGAAATATCTGCTCGTATCGCAAAAGCGCGCCGAACAGTCGGTGAGCTTCACCGACCAGTATCGCAGCTATGTGATCAATTACGGGCTCGGCGAAGCAATCGTTCGCAGCTATATCGAGCGTGGAAACCCGTCGCGCGAGGACATGTGGCGCCGCATGGCCAGGATCATCAGCGAACCGACGTTGCCGGCGGAGTTGCTCGCGCGATGATCGCGGGCGCGCTCCTTTTGTGGCTGGGACAGGCGGGGTCGCCGCGGCGGCCGCCCGCAGGCGTGGCACCGCGCGGCTGACGATCCGGCGCCTTCGCGCGCCGCCCGTCATTCCCATCCTGTTGCCGAAGGAGCAGATCATGCTCGACAAGACCGAAACCCACCGCCGCATCGAGACGCCCGACATGAAGGATTATGGCGTCTACCTCGCGGTCGACCGCCTGCTCGATTGCCAGAAGCCGCTCGCCGAGCTTTGCACGCCCGACGAATTGCAGTTCCAGATCGTCCATCAGGTCGAGGAACTGTGGATGAAGCTGATGGCCTTCACGCTCGTCGAGATCGACGGCCATATGGCGGCGGGCGAGACGATGCGCGTCCTCACCCTGTTCGACCGCGTCAACCGGATCATGCGGATGATGACCGATCAGCTGTCGCTGCTCGAGACGATGAGCCCCTTCGACTATCAGTCGATCCGCCTCCAGCTCGGCAACGGATCGGGTCAGGAAAGCCCCGGCTTCCAGCTCCTCCTGACGATGCCGCAACCGCTCTGGTCGCGTTACAAGGCCGCCTATCTCGAACCCGCGGGCCGCACCGTCGCCGACGTTTACGACACGGGCTACAAGCATGACGAAGCCTATATGGTCGCCGAGGCGCTGATCGAGTTCGACGAGCTTTTCCAGATCTTCCGCGCCCACCACATCTATCTGATCCACCGGTCGATCGGCATGGGGTCGAAATCGCTGAAGGGGCGTCCCGTCGAGCTGCTCAATGCGGGCGCGCGGCATCGCTTCTTCCCCGAGCTGTGGGACATCCGCGCCGAGATGACCGACCGCTGGGGCGCCCAATATGGCGTGAAGCGCGACAGCATCAGCGGCCATTCGCCCGCCGGGCACGGCAGCGGGCTGTGACGGCGCGCTGCTGCCGGAAGCGGTCGCCGAGCGCTTCTACCTGCCGCCGGATGCGGTCTATCTGAAAAGCCACAGCGTCGGGTGTCAGCCGCGTGCTGCCGAAGCGCTGCTGCGCGACAGACTGCTCGCTCCGTGGCGCGAGACGGGCGAGGCGTGGCCGCACTGGCTCGAGGCGATCGACGAATGGCGCGCGGCGCTGGCGAAACTGATCGGCGTCGAAGCACGCGACCTCTGCCCTGCGACCAATGTCAGCGCCGCGCTGTCGCGCTATATCTCGGCGCTCGGGACAGCGACCGCCCGCCGCACGATCCTGCTTGCGCCGAGCGCTTTCCCGACCATCGGCTATGTTGCGAGCGGGCTTGCCGCGGCCGGTTGGAAGACGCGCTACCTGCCCGACGATGCCGATGTTCGCGACGCCGCCCATTGGCAAGCGGCGATCGACGACGATGTGGCGCTTGTCATCGCGATGCATGTCAGCTCGAACAGCGGCGCGCTCACCGATATTGCTGCGGTCGCCGAGGCGGCAAAGGCGGCGGGTGCGCGCTGCATCGCCGATTGCGCGCAGTCGGTCGGGGTCGTGCCGGTGACACCAGCCGTGTGGGGCGTCGATGCCGTGCTCGGAACCAGCGTCAAATGGCTGTGTGGTGGACCCGGCGCGGCATGGCTGTGGGTGGCGCCGCACGACCGCACGACGCTCTTGCCCGTGGAGCGCGGCTGGTGGAGCCACGAAAATCCGTTCGAGATGGACATAAGCGACTTCCGCTATGCCCCCGATGCAAGGCGTTGGTGGGGCGGCACGCCCGACGTCGCGCCGTTCGTGCTGTCGACCGCTGGAATCGGGGAGATTGCGGCGATCGGTGTCGAGGCGGTGCGGGCGCATAATCGGGCGTTGCAAGCGATGCTTCGCGGCGCCCTCGAACCGGCGACGCCGCAATGGCGTTGGCCAACCGGAGAGATCGGCGGGACGCTGTGCATCGACACCGGCGCCGACCAGCCGCGCGTCGCCGGCGCGCTCGATGCGCACCATCTGCGCGCCGACTTCCGCGGCACGACCCTGCGGCTGTCGTTTCACGCCTACAGCAATGCCGCGGATGTCGATAAGACTGTGGCGGCGTTGGTCAAATAATCCGTTCGCATCGAGCGAAGTCGAGATGCCCATCGACGGGGCAAGGCCTCACGGTGTCTCGACTACGCTCGACACGAGCGGGAAATAGGGCCCAGCCTACTCCGCCGCCATCGCCATTTCGACGCGCTGCGGGCCACGGATCACGCCGCCGGGCGTTGGACCCTGCATCGCGCCGTCCTTGAACGTCACGACCCCCGACTTGACCGTCGCGACATAGCCGTCGGCCTTTTGCAGCAGGCGCTTGCCGCCGCGGAGGTCGAACGCCAGCCAGGG
>JACDQN010000551.1 GCA_015657575.1 Sphingopyxis sp. | reverse complement strand
TGAACGGCAGCCGGTGTCGGTGTCGAGCCTGTGCATCGCCGCCGCGGTTCCGGCGACCACCGCGCTGCGCTGGATCAAGACGATGACCGACGCGGGCCTCTTTCTGCGCGAGGCCGATCCGCAGGACGGCCGCCGGATCTTCATCGCGCTCGCCGAAGCGGCGTTCGACTCGCTCGCGCGCTATTTCGAGGCGCTGGAGGAATAGGGGCAATTTATAACGTCGCCCCGCGGAGGCGGGGGCGACGTTGCGTTCCCCAAAAGCCGCCCATGCCGTCGCCTGCTTGCGTCCGAAAGCGCTCGCATCGGCGGTCGCAATGGGCTTATGGTCTCGACCATGCTGACCACCTTCATCCTCTCGCTCGCGATGGCCGCCCAAGCGGCTCCGGCCCCCGCTCCGTCATCCGCCCAAGCGGCCGATGCCGACCTTCGCGCCGCCGCCGCCTCCGCCGCCGCTGCCGGTTCCGCCCGATGCCGATGCACCCGACACGCGGCCCTATGTCGCGCTGGTCACCGACCTTGGCACCATCACCGTGCGGCTGGAGGACAAGCGCGCGCCCGCCACTGCGAAGAATTTCCTGCGCTATGTCGATTCGAAGCGGATGGACATGTTCAAATTCTATCGCACCACGAAAAGCTGGGGGCCCGGCAATTCGATCGTCCAGGCGGGGAATCGCGGCGATGCGCGCCTCAACTATCCGCCGATCGCGCATGAGCCGACCAAGGCGACGGGATTGACCAACTGCAAGGGCGCGCTGTCGATGGCGCGGCTCAATCCTGGCGATGCAACGAGCGACTTTTTTCTGCTGCTGTCCGACATCAAAAGCTTTGATTCGGACGCACCGGGCGGCGACGGCGCGGGCTTTGCCGTGTTCGGCGAGATCGTGTCGGGCGCCGACGTCGCGGCCAAGATCTTCGAGCTGCCGGTATCGGCAACCGCGGGCGAGGGCGTGATGAAGGGCCAGATGCTGGAGCCGATGGTCGCGATCAAATCCGCGCGCCGCGTTCCGGCGCCCGCGGATGCACCCAAAGGCTGTGTGGTGAAGGGTGCGCCATAAGCCGATATTCCGCGCGATCATTTATTTTGCGTTCATCCGCGCTGTGGCTATACCGCGCGCATGACTCAGCGTTCCTCCTTGCGCGCCACGACGCGCCTGCTCGCCGCCGCTCTTGTGATCACTCCGATGCTGGCGGCCTGCGCCGGCGGTGGCGGCGTCAAAAAGGATACGCGTTATGTCGCGCGCGACGTCAACACGCTGTACCGCGCCGCGCAGGACCGGCTCGACCGCCGGCAATATGGCCTTGCTGCGGCGCTATTCGACGAGGTCGAACGCCAGCATCCCTATTCGCCCTGGGCGCGCCGCGCGCAGCTGATGAGTTCGTTCAGCTATTATATGGACCGCGAATATACGCCCGCGATCGAGGCCGCGCAGCGCTTTCTCGCGATCCACCCGGGCAACAAGGACGCGCCCTACGCTTATTATCTGATCGGCATCAGCTATTATGAGCAGATCAGCGACGTCACCCGGGACCAGAAGATCACGCAGCAGGCGCAGGCCGCGCTGGGCGAGGTCATCCGCCGCTATCCCGACAGCCGTTACGCCGCCGACGCGCGGCTCAAGGTCGATCTGGTGCAGGACCATCTGGCCGGCAAGGAAATGGAGATCGGCCGTTTCTATCAGCGCAGTTCGAACTGGCTGGCCGCGTCGATCCGCTTTCGCGAGGTGATCGACAAGTTCCAGACCACGAGCCACGCGCCCGAGGCGCTCTATCGCCTGACCGAATGCTATCTTGCGCTCGGCATCCCGGCGGAGGCGAAAAAATCGGCCGCGGTGCTCGGCGCCAATTATCCGGGCAATGAATGGTATGAGCGCGCCTACAAGCTGATGCAGAAGAACGCGCCGAGCGCGTGAACGCTCGCGCGTAGATTCTGCCTTTGTTCTGCGGTAAGGGCAGGGCATGCTGACGGCGCTTTCCATCGCCAACATCGTTCTGATCGAACGGCTCGACCTCGATTTCGAGGCCGGGCTGGGTGTGCTGACGGGCGAAACGGGAGCGGGCAAGTCGATTCTACTCGACGCGCTCGGCCTCGCGCTCGGCGCCCGCGCCGACAGCGCGCTGGTGCGGCAGGGGGACCGAAAAGGCGCAGGTGACGGCAAGTTTTGCCGCCCCCGGCACCGGGGCACACCGCTCGCGGC
>JACDQN010000550.1 GCA_015657575.1 Sphingopyxis sp. | reverse complement strand
CGGCCGGTCCTGAGGCGTTTCCAGGTTCGCGGCTCCAGTCGACGCGTCAACATAGAGACCGAGCGGGTTTTTTCGGAGCACATCGGCCAAGCGCGGCGGCTTGATCTTCACCGTGAGCATCGCCGTCCAGCGTGACGTGCTGGCGAGGCTTCCCCGCTCATATTGCTGCTCGGTCCATTTGACCTGGAAGCTCGTATCCGACGCGCGGACGACGCTCGTCACCTGCACCGAAACCGTCTTGCGCCCGACATCGGCGAACGGATTGGAGGTGCGGGCATATTCGCCGAGGAACAGTGACGCACGTTCGGTCGCGAAATCATAGGCTGATAGCCAGTTTTCACGCATCAATACCGGATCGAGCGAGCGCGCTCGAACGCCGGTGATGAACCGGCCGAGGAACCATGCGATCTGCGGATCGGTCGGCCGATAGTCCTTGGCGGCAGGCGCGACGGCCTGTGCTTGCCCGAGTGCATCGACCTCGACCACATAGGGCACGACGCGGCTTTGCATCGATTGCCAGACCAGCGCGCCCGACAGACCAGTGGTCAGGAACAGGCCGCCGAAGGCCATCAGCCGCCAGTTCTTCGCCTGTGCGCGAGCCGAGCCGATACGCTCATCCCAAAGCTGGCCCGCTCGTTGGTAGGGTGTCTCGGGTTCGGGCGTTCGCCCATAGCGCTGCAATGCGCGTCGAAATTTCATCGCTCAGTCCCTTTCCTTGATGTCTGGAGTGGCGCCAGCGCCGCCGCGGTCGCCGCCCTGGATTGCGTGGATCGCCATCTGGCGGCGGTGGCGAGCATTCTGGCTGGCATGAAGCTTCTGCGCCCAGGCGGGTGTTCCTTCAGCTGCGCCTATCGGCGCGGCTGCGGGGGCGGCGCCGCCGGCACGGGTGCTTCCTGCTTCCCATGCGGCGCGCTGCCCACGATCGGCGGCAGCGCTAACGCCGAGACCGCCGCTCATCCGGTTGGCAGCCGCGCCGCGCATGGCGGTCGCAACGCCGCCGAGGCCCGCGCCGACGCTGGTCGAGCCCGAGGTTTCCTGCCCGAGCTTGTAGGCAGTGGATGCGGCAGACCCCATCGATGTACCGGCGCGGATCGCGCCGAGACCGGCCCCCGCGAGACCGCGTGCCGCGCCGACGGCGCCAGCGCCTGCCATCGCAAGACCTCCGCCGGCAAGCACGGTAGTGGCGATCACCGATCCGGCGCCGAGCTGCGGCGCGCCGGCGACGAGGCCGGATGCGATTCCCGGGCCGAAGATGGAGAGGCCAAAGATCGCGAGGCTCGCGAGCATCAGCGACACGGCCTGTTCGATCGACACCTCGTCGCCGGTGATCGCACTGGTGAAGTCGGCGAAATAGTTAGAGCCGATGCCGACGATGACCGCGAGCACCATGACCTTGATGCCCGAACTGACGACGTTCCCGAGCACCCGTTCGGCGAGGAACGACGTGCGGTTCCACAGCGCAAAGGGCACGAGCACGAAGCCGGCGAGCGAAGTAAGCTTGAATTCGAGGATTGTGATGAAAAGCTGGATCGCGAGGATGAAAAAGGCGGCGATGACGACGACCCAGGCGATCACCAGCACGGCGATCTCGATGAAATTGTCGAAGAAGGCGATCGGGCCAACCAACTCCTTCGCCTGCTCGAGGAGCGGCCATGCTGCCTCGAAGCCGGTCCCGGCCAGCTTGCCGGGTCGCAATAAATCGTCAGCCGTAATCGCGCTGCCCCCTGCGGTGAGGCCGAGGCCGGCGAAGCTGCGAAAGATGATATCGGACAGTGTCGAGAAGCTGTTGAGGATCAGGCGAAGACGCCGACATTACGAGGATCTTTTGAGGAACTTGGCGATGACGTCGTCTTCGCCGCCGAGCGCCCAGAACAGCCCGGCGAGCGTGATGTCGATGCCGATCAGGATCGTGGTCAGGAAACCGACGTCACCGCCCAACAGGCCGAACCCGCTGTCGATGTAGGAGGCGAAGGCCTCCATGAACTGATCGATGACATTCAGGTCATCCATATGGGCGGGTTCCTGCTTGAAGTTGAAAGGTGTCGCGGGGACCGGCGGCCATGAGAGGGGCAAGCCCTACGGCCCCCGCGACGAGACAGGTTCGGACCCGGGGGGAGCTGGGGGCGCGGTCCTCGCCTGCCTCAGCTCATTGGCGTGGCGTGTAAGCCTTGCCGTCGCCGAGGAAGCGGCGCGTCGACTCGCGTGCCTCGCGCGCGATCTGGCCCCGCTGCGCCTGCTCGACCGATTCCGCCCGGAACTGCGCCGCCATCATTTGCTGAAGCTGGAGCTGCTGCTTGGCGGTGAGCGCGAGAAGCTGGTTCGTGGCCTGCTGCGCCTGAAGCGAGCCTTCCGCGCCCTGGCTGCGCGCGACGATGTCGGCGAGCGCCTGCGTGTCGCTCCGTACGTTGTCGACGATGCGGTTCTGGACCCCCATCGTCTGGCGAAACGCGGACATCGCGGTATCGAGTTGATCGCGTGCGCGAGCCACACGCTGATCGCGGCGGAACACCTGATCGAACTCCTGCGGGTAGAGCTGGCGGAAGCGCTCGTCGAGCTGATCGATGCGGAAGTCGACGCCCTGCGCCTGGCCCATGAGCTGGTCGATCTGCTGGAGGCGCTGGCGAAGCTCCTGAAGTTGCGGGAAATCGATCCGGGACAGGTTCTTGCCCTGGTTGATCAGCATCTGCGCTTCGTTCTGGAGACTCTGGATCTGGTTGTTGATCTGGGCAAGCGTGCGCGCGGCGGTGAGCAGGTTTTGCGAATAGTTCGATGGATCGAACACACTGAGCTGGGCCGCGACGGGCGTCGAGGTCAACGCGATGCCGATACCGAGCGAGCCGACGGCGCCGAGCGCGAGAGCGGAGAGGCACGCATATTTGCGGATAGGGATACGGGGCACGGGAAATTACTCCTTGTCTTCTGGGGGGCGGGCGGCAGGGTGACGCCCAAGCAGGTCGGCCGCCCAATCGAGGCCGGCTTGGGAGAGAAAGGTCGCGGCGAAGTCGGCCTGGCCCTTTTCGGCCAGCACCGCGTCTATGCGCTTCTGGCTGTCGGGATCGGACGCGCCGCACAACGCCAGCGCGATCGGGCCTAGCCCAAGCTCGAACAGCCGGTTGCCGCGCGCTGATTGCAGATAATATTGCCGCTTGGGCGTCGCGCGGCTGACCAGTTCGATCTGGCGCGCGTTGAGACCGAAGCGGACGTAGACCGTCTGGCCCTGCGGCTCGATCGCCCGATCATTGGGCAGCAAGATGCGCTGCGGACAGCTTTCGATGATGGCCGGCGCGATCGTGCTGTCGGCGATATCGGCTAGGCTCTGTGTCGCGAACACGACGCTGACGTTCTTCTTGCGCAGCACCTTCAGCCACTCACGGATGCGCGCGGCGAACAGCGGGTGGTCGAGGAACACCCAGGCTTCATCCAGTACGAGAAGCGTCGGCCGCCCGGTGAAGCGCTCCTCGAGACGATGGAACAGGTAGGTCAGCACGGGCGCAACGACGCCCGCCTGCCCCATCAGCGCTTCAGTCTCGAAGCACTGCACGTCGGCGATCGCTAGATCGTCTTCGGCGGCGTCGAGCAGGCGGCCGAACGATCCTTCGAGCGTATAGGGCGCGAGCGCCGATCGCAGCGGTGCCGATTGCAGCAGCAGCGACAGGCCGGTGAGCGTGCGTTCCTCGATCGGGGCGGTCGCGAGATTGGTGAGCGCCGACCAGACGGCCTCCTTGATCTCGGGTGTGACCAGTACTTTCTCATGGGCGAGCAGCGCGCCGATCCATTCGGTCGCCCAGGCGCGTGCGTTGGAGCGATCGATGTGGCGCAGCGGCTGGAAGGCGATCGTTCGCCCGCCCACGTCATCGGCATGACCGCTCTCACCGCCAAGCCCGAGCGCGTGATGCGCGCCGCCCATCGCCAGCACGGCCGCGCGCGCCGAAAATCCCTTGTCGAAGACATAGACCTGGGAGTCTGGATATCGCCGGAACTGAAGCGCGAGCATTGCGAGCAGCACCGACTTTCCGGCCCCGGTGGGTCCGACGATCAGCATATGACCGACGTCGCCGACATGCGTGCTGAGACGGAACGGCGTCGAGCCGCTGGTTTCCGCATAAAGCAGCGGCGGACCGTCGAGGTGCGGATTACGCGCCGGTCCTGCCCATACCGAGGACAGCGGCATGAGATGCGCGAGATTCAGGGTGTGGACGATCGGTTGCCGGACGTTCGCATAGACATGGCCCGGCAGGCTCGACAGCCACGCCTCGACCACATTCATGCCCTCGCGGATGCAGGTGAAGCCGAGCCCGTTGACGATGCGCTCGACCGCGCGGACCTTTTCCTCGACGCGGGCGCGGTCGATATCGGCAACGGTGATCGTCGTCGTCAGATAGCCGAACGCGACATGATCGCCGCCGAGCGCCTGCAAGGCGAGGTCGGCATCGACCACCTTGTTGTCGGCATCGCTGTCGAGAAGCTGGACCGGCTGGTTGTAGATGACTTCGCGCAGCAGCGCGGTGATCGACTTGCGCTTGTTGAACCACTGCCGCCGCAGGCGAGTGAGCGCTTTGGTTGCGTCGGTCTTGTCGAGCGCAATGAAGCGCGTCACCCAGCGATAGCCAAAATCCTCATGGTTGAGTCCGTCGAGGATGCCGGGACGGCTCGCGTTCGGAAATCCGAGGATGGTGAGCGTCCGCAGATGCTCGTCGCCGAGCATCGGTTCGAGCCCGCCGGTCAGCGGCGTGTCGGCGAGCAGCCCGTCCAGATAGATGGGCGTTTCGGGCACGGCGACGACATGGCGGCGCGCGGAGATCGCACCGTGGAGAAAGGTCAGCATTTCGCTGTCGCCGAGCGCGCGCACCTCGGGCATGAAGCCTCTGAACAGGTCAAGCGCACGATCCGTCTCGGCGATGAAGCCGGCAAGCGCTTGTCGCCAGTCGCGGCCCTTCGCGTCGTCGCTGCGCTCGATCAGCGCTCGGCCCGCCGTGTCCGCCTGATCGGGCGGAGGCAGGAGGGTGAGCGTCAGATAATAGCGGCTCTCGAAATGCGCGCCCGCGCTTTCGAACGCCGCGCGCCGTTCCTCATCGACCAGCCACGACGCCGCATCGGGAAAGCTGCTGTCGGGATAACCCAGCGCTTCGCGCCGCTCGGCCTCGAAATGGAGTGCCCAGCCCGAGCCGAAGCGCTTCAGGACATTGTTCGCCCGCGCGCAGGCGGCGACAAGCTCGGCTTCGGTGGCGGATTCTAGATCGGGGCCGCGGAACCTGAGGACGCGCAAAAAGCTGCCGTCCTTGTTGAGCACCACGCCGGGCGCGACAAGCGCCGCCCATGGAAGATGATCGGCGAGCGTCGGCCTTCTGACGGTATTCGCGCAGATTCAGCATGACAGATGCCCCTTCTGGCGAAGGTGGCGGACAAGGACCGGGGCGAAGTCGGGATCGCGCTTGGCGGCGAACACCGCGAGAGTGTGCCCGAACGCCCACATGGCCAGCCCGGCGATCCACTGCTGGAGACCGAGTCCGAGCGCGGCCGCGATCGTACCATTGACGATCGCGATCGCTCGCGGCGCCCCGCCAAGCAGGATCGGCTCGGCAAGCGCGCGGTGCATCGGCGCCTCGAACCCCTCGATATGGCTGGCGCCATAGGAATTTGGCGCGTTCACGAGATGAGCGCCCCGCCGCCGAAGCTGAAGAAGCTGAGGAAGAAGCTCGACGCCGCAAACGCGATCGACAGGCCGAAGATGATCTGGATGAGGCGCCGGAACCCGCCTGCCGTCTCGCCGAACGCGAGCGTCAAACCGGTGACGATGATGATGATCACCGCGACGATCTTGGCGACAGGACCCTGGACCGATTCGAGGACCTGCTGAAGCGGTTCCTCCCACGGCATGCCCGAGCCGGCGGCCTGCGCGGTGGCGGCGAGCGCAAGCCCGAGGCCGATGGCGGCGCCGGTGAGGAAGATGCTCCGACGATCGGGAATACGGGCAGGAATACGGGACAAGCGCATGGTCATTCTCCTTGGGGTTCGAGGGCGTGGTCGGGAGTAAGGTCGAGGACGGCGTAGCCGCCGTCGGGATCGAGGCCGGCGACGCGCGCGATCGTGTCGACGCGGCGCGCGAGGCCGCGCCCGGCGATGAACACGATCATGTCGATGGCGTCGGCGATCAGCCGGCGCGGAACGGTGACGACGCTTTCCTGCACGAGCTGCTCGAGCCGGTAGAGCGCCGACACTGCCGAATTGGCGTGGACGGTTGCGATGCCGCCCGGATGCCCGGTGTTCCAGGCTTTGAGCATGTCGAGCGCTTCGCGCCCGCGCACCTCGCCAACGACGATGCGATCGGGGCGGAGCCGCAATGTCGAGCGGACAAGATCAGCCATCGTGACGCCGCCGGCTCCGGCAGTGCCAATCGTACGCGTGCGCAGCCCCACCACGTCGGGCGCGGCGCATTGCAACTCACGCGTGTCTTCAATGATGATGACGCGTTCGTCGAGGTGCGCCATCTCGGCGAGCAGCGCGTTGGCAAGCGTCGTCTTGCCCGAACTGGTGCCACCCGCGACCAGGATGTTCTTGCGCTCGACCACGGCCATCGACAGCAGTCGCGCCGTGTCGGCGGGCATGATGCCGTCCCGCACATAGTCGAGCAAAGTGTAGATGCGCGCCGCGGGCTTGCGGATCGAGAAGCACGGCGCGAGGCTGACCGGCGGCAGGATACCCTCGAACCGCTCGCCCGCGCCTTCGCCGTGCGGTGGCAGCTCGGCTGACACGATCGGCGCATTGCCATGAACCTCTGTCCGTGCGTGGCTGGCAACCAGGCGGATGATCCGCTCGACCTGCGCGGGCTCATATTTGGTGCCGGTATCGATCCGGCCTTCGCCGAGTCGATCAAGGCGCAACACGCCGTCCGGGTTCACCATGATCTCGATGACCACCGGATCGGCCAGCGCTGCGGCGATGGTCGGCCCCATCGCGGTGCGCAGCATCGCGCGCCGACGCCCTGCGGAATTATCGGAGCCGAAAAGCGTGTCGCTCATCGCCCACCTCCATTGTCTTTCGCGGAGGCAGCAAGCGTGCGCTGGCCGCTGGCGAGCGCTTCGCCGACGCGGGCAATGAACGCCTCGAAGCGGTCTCGGCCGATCGCACGCGCCGCTTCGTCGGCTTCGGCCAAAGGGGCCTGCACCATCAGTTCATAGCGGATGAACAGCGCCAGGCTCTCGAGCAGCACATGCCCGTCACGCTCGACACGCCCCAGCGCGAGCGACATGCGATCGAGCCGCTGGCTGAACTTGTTCTCCAGCTCGCTCGCCGCCTGCCGGTTGAGCCAGGCGGTGAGCGCGTCGGTGAGGATCGCCGATTTGGACGCGCCGGGCTGGCTCGCCAGCGCCTCGAAGCGGTGGCTCAGATCTTCGGGCAGGAAGAGCTGGTAGCGGACGCGGTTGGGTTTGATCGCGGCCATTGTCAGAAGTCCGGCAGCATGTCGGCGCTGCGACCCTGATTGATCGCGTGAGCGCGGATCAGCGTGCCGGTGGCGCCGGCGCGGTCCATCGCGTGCTTGTCGGCGATCGTGTCGGTGTCGTCGCTGTCCAGGCCGAGCAGGTCGAGCTGCTTTGGCGGCTCGGGTTTTTTGGCGGGTTCTTCGCCGAGGCCGGGGTGGCGCTGCTGTTGCAAGCCGCCGTCCTCATCCGCCTTCGCATCGTCATCGGGCTTGCCGAGCCGGGTATCGGGCGCGCGGACCAGTCCGCTCCAGTCGTTGGGGCGTGCCTGCGGCCGGTCGGGATAGTCTCCGGGCGCGGGCTGCGGCGGCGGTGCGATCCGCTCGCGGAAATTGCGGTCCTCGTAATAGCGCAGCTTCCTCGCGCGGATCGGGGCCATGCCGGAGACAAGGACAAGCTCATCCTTGGGCGGGAGCTGCATCACCTCGCCGGTGGTCAGGAGTGGCCGGGCGGTCTCCTGCCGGCTGACCATGACGTGCGCCAGCCAGGGCGCGAGCCGGTGGCCGGCATAGTTGCGCATCGCGCGCTGTTCGGTGGCGATGCCGAGCGCGTCCGAAATCCGCCGCGCCGTGCGCTCGTCGTTGGTCGCAAACGCGACGCGGACATGGCAGTTGTCGAGGATCGAGTTGTGCTCGCCATAAGCCTTCTCGATCTGGTTCAAGGACTGCGCGATCAGGAAGGCGCGCACTCCATAGCCCGCGAGAAAGGCAAGACTGGTCTCGAAGAAGTCGAGCCGCCCCAATGCCGGGAACTCGTCGAGCATCATCAGGAGCTTGTGCTTGCCCGCCCTGGCGGGATCGGCATCGAGCTTTTCGGTGAGGCGGCGGCCGATCTGGTTGAGCACCAACCGCACCAGCGGCTTGGTGCGGCTGATGTCCGATGGCGGGATGACAAGGTAGAGCGAGACCGGATGGCCGGCCTCGACGAGATCGGCGATCCGCCAGTCGCAGCGCGATGTCACCGCGGCGACGGTCGGGTCGCGATAGAGCCCGAGAAACGACATTGCGGTGGAGAGGACGCCGCTGCGCTCGTTCTCGCTCTTGTTGAGCACCTCGCGCGCCGCCGAGGCGACGACGGGATGGATCTGCGGCGCATCCTTCGTGCCGAGGTGATTGGTGGTCATCATCCGCCGGAGCGTGGCGGTGAACGGCCGCTGCGGGTCCGACAGGAATGTGGCTACCCGTGCGAGCGTCTTTTCTTCCTCCGCATAAAGGACGTGGAGGATCGCGCCGACCAGGAGCGAATGGGAGGTTTTCTCCCAGTGGTTGCGCCGTTCGAGAGCGCCTTCGGGATCGACCAGGATGTCGGCGATGTTCTGGACGTCGCGGACCTCATGCTCGCCGCGCCGGACCTCCAGCAGCGGGTTGTATTTGGCGGAAGCGGGATCGGTCGGATTGAACAGCAGGACGTGGGAGAAGCGCGCGCGCCAGCCGGCGGTGAGCTGCCAGTTCTCGCCCTTGATGTCGTGAACCACGGCGCTGCCGGTCCAGCCAAGCAGTGTCGGTATGACCAGCCCGACGCCCTTGCCCGAACGGGTTGGCGCGAACGCCATGATATGTTCGGGGCCGTCATGCCGGAGATAGCGGCCGCGCGAGCGGCCCAGGAATACGCCGGCATCACCGTAAAGGCCGGCCCGCTCGATCTCGTTCGGCCTGGCCCAGCGCGCCGAACCATAGGTGGTGACGTGACGCGACTGCCGCGCGCGCCAGAGCGAGCCTGCGATCGCCGCGCCGCAGCCGATGAAACCGCTCGCGCCGGCGAGCGCGCCGGCCTTGTCGAAAACATGCGGCGCATAGGCATCGTAGTGATACCACCAGGGGAAGAGCGCCCAGGGACGATAGACCGGCGTGCTTCCAGCCATGAACCAGGCCGGACCAAGTTCGGGCTGGTAGGCGAGCATCGCCGCCGCCCATTGGGTCGCCGCCCAGAGGCCCGCGATCACGATTGCGAACACGACAAGGATCTGGCCGATGAGCAATTTGGTCGGGGTCACGTTGAAGCTCCCGCCCATACCGCCGGATGCGGTCGGGGCGCGGCTTCAAGACTCGGCTATGGGCCGCCCGAAATGAACGGAGCCGCTGGGGGCTGGTGGGTGACCGAAGGAGATCACTCGTCGGCGACTGACTCAATATTCCAGCTCTGTTCTTTTGATCGAGCTATGACCCGAGTTGATGATTCTGCCCTGTCGTTGTCCCTCGAGGTGGCACTGACCACCACACCGCACCGCCGATGACCCGCTACACCCTGCAAAAATCCGAGCTGCAAATTCGGGCTTGCGTGTCGGATTATCAGACATTATATCGCATTTAATGTAGTGAAATCGTGCGAGGCATGCATGGCGACAATCGCTCCTCCGCAGCCCGCGGCAACCGCGTTTCCCAAAGCCGACGCCATTAGGGCGTTGGTCGACGAACTGCTGCAAGTGGCCAGGGCTGAGGCACAGGTGCGCGGAATTGCCCTGCCTCCGGAAAACCCGAAGATCATCCAGGCGCCCGTGCCACTCGACTCCTTGTCCGTGGTCGACACGCTTTGCGCGGTGGAGCAGGTCCTCGACATCGAGCTTCGCGACAGCATCGTCCGCACCGGCGGCTACAATTCGATCGAGAAGGCGATTGACGACCTCCTCCCTAAGATCGAACGCGTCTGGGTTAAGAAGAAAGGGTCGAAGCCATGACCAATCTCGCACTCCGCCAGGAAGGCGACGAGCAGGAGCGGCGGCGCTTGGGCGACCGTCTGCGCGAAGCACGGAAATATCTCGGCCTCAAGCAGGAAGAAGTTGCTGCCTATCTCAAGATTCCCCGGACCGCGCTTACCGATATCGAGAATGGCCAGCGCCGCGTTGAAGCGATCGAACTGACGCGGCTTGCCCGTCTTTACCGCCAGTCGGTGGCCTATTTTACCGGCGAAGACGAGGCCTCCGCGAGCCTTCCCGCCGATGTCGCCCATCTGGCGCGACGCGTTGCGGCCTTGTCGACTGAGGACCGGGCCGAGCTGAGCCGGTTTGCCGAATATCTCCGCTCGCGGTCTGGCGGCGAACGGAGCTGATCGATGGCGTCGGATTATGCGAGCGCGGTTCGCGCTGGTACGATGGCAGCGGGCCGCCTGCATCGCGAACTCGATACGCGCGCACTGATCGAGACCCAAGGCGGCAGCGTCGATGTCTTCGGCGCGATCCATGCCGTGGGTCTACCCTTGCTGCTTCGTCCTCTGAAAGGCCTGCTCGGCGCCTATCTCAGCGCACCTGCTCCTGGCGTTCTCGTCACGACGGAACGACCGATGAGCATCCAGCGCTTCACGGCCGCGCACGAACTCGGGCATTTTTCGATGCGACACGAGCCGAGCCTCGACGATGAGAGCATCCTGCGCCGGATGCCGATGTCGCCCGAACCGGGAAACAACTTCGAGGAAACCGAAGCCGACGCCTTTGCGATCGCCTTCATGATGCCGAAATGGCTGGTGCTCGCGCACAGCGCGCGACAAGGATGGCAGATCGATCATTTCCGGCGCCCCAATGTCGTCTATCAGCTCTCGCTGCGGATCGGCGCCAGCTATGAGGCGACGTGCCGCACCCTGGTTCGCTACAATCTGATTTCGCCATCGGTGATGACCGACCTGCTCCGGACGCAGCCGCGCAGCCTGAAGGTCGATCTCCTCAAGGACTATCGGCCCGACAACTATCGCGGCGACGTCTGGCTGCTGACCGAGCGCGATGCCGGCTCGCGGATCGATGGCAGTCGCAATGATCTTTTCGTGCTGCAGCTCGAAGAACATAGCGGCGGTGGGTATCTCTGGGATCTCGACCAACTGATCGCCAGCGGCTTCGCCGTCGTTCGAGACGAGCGTGAGGCAATCGACGGCGATGGCATCGGTGGTCCCGTTGTCCGCCGTGTCACCGCGGCGCCCGATGCGCCGCGGCGCGGCCGCATGTCGCTCGACGAGCGGCGGCCGTGGCAGCCTGCGCCGGCCCTCACCAGCCTGACGCTCGATTTCGACCTCACCGGCCCGGAACAGACGGGCCTGTCGCGCGCCGAACGGCGGCACCTGCTCGAGGCCGCCTGACGCCCCATGATCGATATCGTCCGTGACCTTCGGCCGCTGTTCGGGCCTGCGCGCGATCAAGGCGCGCGGCCGACATGCCTCGCATTCGCCGCGAGCGACACCCACGCCGGGCTTCGCGACGGCTGGGCACCGCTGTCGTGTGAATTCGCCTTTTATGCCGCGCAGAAACGGGCGGGCAGACCGCCGACGAGCGGCGCACTGCTATCCACAATGCTGGACGCGCTACGGCTCGATGGCCAACCCGACGAGAAAGGCTGGCCGTATCTGGCAGCGGTTCCAGCCGATCATCGACTGTGGACGCCGCCGGCGACCGTTGGCCCGCTCTATGGCCGCAACGGACAGAGGGATGGAACCGACCTGTCATCCATCCTTGCCGCGCTGGATCGTGACACGCCGGTGCTCATGCTGACGATGCTGTCACGGTCTTTCTTCCAGCCGCGCGGTGATGGCGTCGTCGATCCGGCGAACGACGAACTCCCCGAGCCAGCGCAACGGCACGCGGTCGTCGCGGTCGGGCATGGAACCGTGGACGGCACCCCGGCCATTCTCATCCGCAACAGCTGGGGACCAGGTTGGGGCTTGGAAGGCCACGCCTGGCTTACTGAGCGCTTTCTAGCGCCGCGCCTTTTCGCCACGGCAAATTTGACGGAGGAAGTCGATGTATCTTCCCATACCGCCGCAGCCTGACTGCGTTGCTGGCTGGCGCGAGGCGGTCCGGCTCGTCGACCTCGCCACCGGACACCAGGCGCAGAATGTCGTCATCTCCGTGGCCGAGCCGACTGCGCGCGCAACACTCGCCGATCCCGTCGTGGCGGAAGTCGATGCCTTCCTTTCGGGCCATGGCAAGAAGCCCATCGAGACGGTCGCCAACACGATTTTTCCGGCAGCGCTGTACAGGCGCTACGGCGCGCCGCAATTCTTCGACCGGTTTCGCGACAACGTGCTGCCGAAGGTCCGGAGGTCGGGCGCTTGGTCGGGCTATTATTTCGAACGGATGATGGAATTGCCCCGCGCCGACGGCCAGCCAATCAATCAAATCTGGGGCATCGTCGAGCGCCTGCGCAACCCGAACGTCCGAGCGCTCAACAAATTCGAACTGCTGATCTTCGACCCCGCCCGCGACGTGAATGACTCGCCCTACGGCGGTCAGTGCCTGAGCTTTGCCAGTCTCAAGCTGATCGGCAAGGCGACGATCGTCGCCTCGGCATGACCGCGCTCTACCGCAATCACTACTATATCGAAAAACTGCTCGGCAATCTGATCGGCCTCGGCCGTCTGCTCGAATTCATCGCCAAGGAAGGCGGGGTCGCGCTGGGTCCGCTCACGATCGTCTCGACCAACGCCACGGTCGACACCGCCAACTGGAACCGCGGCGATCTTAAGCAACTCTTTGAACGCTGCGATCAGGCGAGCGCACATCTCCGTGCTGCGGCGTGAGGCGCGCCCAACGGCAGTTCTAGCGGCTCATCGTTGTCATCCGCGACACCGTACAGGCTGAACATGCCCTCGATGAACTCGCGCTGCCCGCCGTAGCTCGGATGGCGGACCGCGGTGGTCGGAATGTCGAGACCGTCCAGCGCCAGGTGAGCGTCGCGCCCGATCGCGACGATCTGGCGGGGCCGGATCATTGACACGAGGGCTTGCAATATCGGCCAGGTCGCCTCGCGCTCGCTTCGCGTGTGGCATCGGTTCGACATCGGATCATCCGCTTCATGGGGATGGAACGGGAAAACGTTCCAGAGCATGACAGGCTGACCGATCCGCTCTAGCACACGCCAGACGATCGCCGCGGTGCGCTCCGCCACGGCGGGTCCCTGCGTCGCACGTTCAAATGCGATGCCGCCCATCAGCGTGCCGGCATGTCCGAGGTGAATTTCGTCGGTCAGCGGTACGCCCGTACGCCGCCCCCCGCGATAGCCGAGATCACGCGCGATCCAGATCGTTTCGACGCGATGATCAAGCGCCGCGGTGAGCAGCATTTCGAGATTGTCGCGGCGCCGGGCGGCGGCGTCGCTGCGGTCATGGACCGTGCAGCGATCGCGCCAGGGATTGAACACTGAGGGAAGTTCGGTCGCCGCCAGGGTGGACACAAAGGATTTCGGGGTCATGACGGCAATTCCTTGATACGCAGGCGGCGATTGGCGAAGTCGATCAGGACGCGGCCGCGCCGATGCTCCTGAAGGAAGCGGAAAGCCGTATAGCCCTGGAGGATCGCTTCCTCCCAAAGCCACAGCGGACAGCGTTCTGATTCGTAGCCGGCGACGAACTGGCGGACATGCTTCAGCATGTCCAGCGGAAGGCCACCGCGCTTCACGTTTTCAAAGTACCGGAGTTGCTGCGCTTGTCCGAAAATCCAGGAAGTTATGCCCTCTTCGATGAGAATCGCCCGAGCACCGTCTTCGGCGTCGTCGAGTTTCGGATCGCTCTTGCGCTTGAGACGGAGCAGCGCACGCAGCACTGGCGACCAGCCAAGCACCGCGACATAAGCGTAGTGAAAGACATCGTGGAAACGATAGTCGTCGGGTTCGAGCGCGTTGTCGGTGAGCCGGTCGCCGACATACACACCGCTTGAGCGTTGATACACGAATGTCTGCCCGCGAACGGTGCGTTCATAGACGTCGATCGCCATCCGCCGCGGCAATTGCTCTTCTGGGTCGAGCGCCGCATCGGTCGGCGCCGGATAGATGCGCTCGCGCGGCCAGCGATCGAAGATCTTGTGAAGATTCTTCACGGCGGCAGCCTCGATGGTAACACCGGATTCGTTTGCCGCCTGGATCAACCGGCGCATGACCGCGACCAGCCGGCCCGCGAGTGCTTCGCGGTCCTTCGCAAGACCGCCCGCCTGGAAATCGTTGATGAGCAGCCCAACGTCGCCTGCCAGCGCGAGCAGGCTATGCTCGAACTGCGGCATCGGTGCCTTGGCAAGCGGAATGTGCTGCGGCTGCAGCGCATGGAAACTGAGCGTTTCGTTGCCGCCCGTCTGCCATTGTCCGCCGTTTGTCGCCGCGGCGGCAGCGATGTCGCTGAGCGCCATGCGGCTGCGCCGTGCGATCGCCGCCAGATACCAAAGGACGTCACCAAGCTCTTCCGCGACGGCGTGAGCGTAACCCAGGTAGGAGGCATCGTCGCGCTGCTTTTTCTTGGCCTCACTGAGCAAGCTGCCGACTTCGCCGAAAAGGCCAAGCATCGAGAAGCCCAGTGCGCGGCCACCGCTGCGTTGATCAGTCCGCGCGGCCTGCTTCGCATAATCCGCAACAGTGAGAGCTTCGAAATCCTCGCTCATCGCCTGCCCTTCCGGCGATCCGATATCGCGTCTGCGGGGACGCTCACGCCATAGGCTTCAAGTGCGCAGTACGATCATCCGGATCGGCTCGCGGGAATCGAGCGACCGTTGACCGAGATCGCGTTTCGTAACGGCAGGAATCTGCACCTGAAGATGCTCGTCGCCGACATCGGTTTGCGCTGCGATATTTTTCATGAATCCATGAAAACATAATTTCATGAAAATAGAAAGCCCGAATCCTCCGGATCAGGAGACGCTCGGCCCGCTGCGCTGCCGCCCGAGTGTCCAGTTGATCCCGCCGTCGCGCATGATGCCCGAGACCGATTTACCGACATGGCGATCGAGAACAGAGCGCCACGGCACCAGCGTGAAATCGCGCGACCGTTCGATGAGCGCATGGCGACCACTCGTCATCTCGACTGCGCGCACGAGCCTGCCTTGAACAGCCTCCCCCTCTCTGGCCTCGGCGAACGGAACGCCTAACTTGTCGGAGAGCTGGCGGGCGACACGCAGCAATTCTCGCCGCTGGAGCGCGGCGAGCATCCCTCGCCGATAGACCGTCTGCCCATCCTGTTCGTCTGCAAGCTGTTCGGTGATCAGCCATTGCCGTCGCATCGCCTGCGCTGAACGAACCTCGTGCCCGAACCCAGCATCGCGCACTGGCACCGGCGCTTCGGCGACCAGCTCGCGATCGAGCCAGGTCGCGGCATCGGTTCCCGGTAATTTGTCGAGCGGGATCGCCGACAGGGTTTCAATGGCAACGGGGTGGTCGCGGAACTGCATGGCTTCGAACCTCTCGACCCTGGCGAGATGGTCCGGCGCGATGATCCAGCTTCCGTCGGGCTCGCGCTCGACGACGCCCGAGATTTTTCGCATCGCTTCAAGCCGCCGGACATGCGTTTCGGCGAAGCGTTCGCTGGCGGTCGGATCGTGCTTCAGATGGGCGTCGATCGAATAGCGCCCGCCGTTCGCCGCCGCGATCTCGTCGATCGTCCGATCGACGGCGCGAATGCCGCCCTCGCGTGGCGCGATCCGGACGATGGCATTTTCGGGGATCGTGTCGACCAGCTCGCCCTTGCCGATCTCGGCATAATGGGTGCGCCCGTCGATGCCGTCGACCAGCAGATAATGACGGTCTTCATGTTCGTCGGCGAGCCCGCGCATCACGACGCGGCCGATGATCGGCGTCGCCTCCTTCGCGACCGGGTCGTAGATGACGCGATCGACCGCAGCACGATCGAGCTTCCGCGCGGTCAGCTCGCGCTGCATGGTGCGGATGATGTCGCCGCGCTCGCCGATCTGGCGCAGTGTGTTCGCAAGGTCGGGCTCAAGCCGCCAGGTGCCGTTGCCGACATGCGAGGCGAGTCCCATGCGCCCGAGTTTCTGCAGGCGACCGACGCGAAGCGATTGCTGGAAGGGATCGCCATCGCTCGCGCTGACCAGCCGCGCGGTATCCATGTCGCGGATCAGCCGTCTGTCGATCGCGGTCAGCCGCTCGGCACCCGTATCGCTGCGAAGCCGCTCTTCGATTTCAAGGTCGGTGCGCGGCCCCAGGTCGAGGTTGACGATCTCGATCGCCCGCTGCCGGCTCCCGTGCGAGATATACTCGCGCGCGATCAGCAGATTCTCACCCCGATCGTTTACGCCGCGCACCACGATATGCGTGTGCGGATGGCCGGTATTGAAATGGTCGACCGCCACCCAATCGAGCTTTGTCCCAAGATCCTGCTCCATCTGCGTCATCAGCCGGCGCACGAACGGCTTCAAGTCGGGATACTGGTCGGCGTCCTCGGCCGACACGATGAACCGGAACTGGCGGCGGTCGCCGTCACACCGTTCGAGGAACGCCTTGCCATCGGCGACGTCGCTGTCGGGCGAGTAGAGCGCACCAGCCTCGCCCTCACGGGTCACGCCGTCGCGCTGAATATAGCGAAGGTGCGCCTTCGCACCGCCCATGCCTTTCCCGCCAAGGCCGACAGGCCGTATCTTGACGATCACGCGGCGCGACCGGAACGCGCCCAATCGGTCGCGCGATCTGAGCACCCGCGCAACACTCGCGCCGCGCCCGATCCGGCTGCCGTCGAAACGGCCGCGCCTGCCCGTTTTCATGCCGGCCCGCTTTGCCGCTTTCACGACGCGGCTCAGGTAGCGCTGCTCCTTGCCCCGGCCGCGCATCCGGCCCAGCTGCGGTTCGAACTCATCATCGCGCATAGCGGCGTCCTTCCATGCCGGAATGACGCTCCCCGCCGATAAGAATGGCGCGTCCTCGCCAGAGCGCAAGGAGTCTCGCGATTGGGATCGGAAAAGCCCAGAAAACCGCCACTCCTGGTAACCCTGTCTCGCACTCAAAGGGCGAGTCTCGCAAAAGCCTTCAAAAAACGATGTGCAGACAAACACTTACAAAATCGCGAGATTTTGCCTCTATCTTGCCATCGAGCCCGACTGCCACCTGCCGCCCCAGACGCCCGCTTTGCCTTCCCGCCTTCCCGATCAAAAAAGGGGAGCGGCGCCATGCGGCACCACTCCCGCGAACCTGCCCCTTCAACAGCGCATCGCCTTATTGCCAGCCTGCCTGTTCGGCCTGACGCAGCGCCCGATTGCACCGCTTCAGCCTCTTCTCAGCGGCCCTTAATTCGGCTTCGATCTGCCGCCGTTCTCCCGCGTCATCGCACCATGAAAGCTCCGCGCGAAGCTCCTCGATCTGTTGTTCAACCGACATCTCATCCTCCTGATACAAGCGAAAGATGAGCCATCGCCCGGCGGGGAGCGGGCGGGGTCAACCACCGCGCAGCGGCCGCGAAGCGGGCGACGGGGGAGCCGATTTTCTCGTCGCCGGAGTGGAGCGAAGCGGAACGCAGGTGGCGTGAAAATTGGGGGAACCGTCGATGGTTGAGGCGGTCCGTTCGCCGCCGGATACTCGGTGCTTGCTGAGCGGATTTCTTCCTCTCTGCAGGCCCGCAAGCGCGTTCCGGTGCAGGAAAAGGCCCACGCCAAGCCCTCAAGGCATGAGGAAAGCCCCGCGCCGGGTGACCGGCGCGGGGCCGATCCGGCTCAGTCGCCGGGGTTCCAGATAACGGCGAACGCGTCGTCGTCGTCCTGCCCGGCGGCGCGGCCGAGATTGGCGTAGAGGGTGCGGCCGCCAAGTTCGGGGGCCGACATGGCGAGGCGGACATATTCGCGCTGGCTCACCTCGCCGGTGCGGATCCAGCCGCCGCCCAGTTCGACGCCGTTCGACAGCACGCGGTAGTCGGGCTGGTCCCCGGTCTTACTGCGGTTGGGGATGATGGCGATCTCGGCATTGACCGAAAGCGTCTTCAAGGCGCCCCGGAACGAACCGTCGTTCTGGCGCTGGACATGACCGATTGAGGGCATTTCTCGTCTCCTTGCACATTCGCCCGACCCGATGCCGGGCGATGGGCGGACCGAAGGGACGGCCCTTGAGCGCGCTGCGAACCGCAGGCCGAAGCGAAGCGGAGGACCGGAAGCGCGGGGCTGATTTGGAGCGAAGCGGCCGCGAGGAGCGCCGCCAAAGCGGCGCGGGGAAATCAGTTCCGCGCGATGGTTTCGCGAGGCGCGCGGCCGTCCCAGGTCATGCGCCCAAGGAGCCGGCGACGGGTTGGTGAGACACGAAAGGACGAGATGCGCGCGCGGACAGGAAGCCCAGTCCGGCGTCTTTCCGGGAAGCCATGATTGCTTTCGCGGCCACGAGGCCGCGGCTATAGCCTCACGGCGATGAACGAAGGAACGACGATTGCGGGGCAGATCGAACGGCTGATCGTGCGGCTGGACGGCGCGGCGGTGTGCGATGCCTGCGTGACTGACCGGCTCAACCTGTCGGTTACCGCACAGGCCAATGTCGTCACCTGCGCGCTCGGCGGCACGCGCGGATTCGAGCGGCAGAAGGACGAATGCACGTTATGCGGAAGCGCCCGGACGGTGATCCGCCGCACCGCCCGGTAGGTCAGGCGGCAGGGGTTTTCGGCACGCGAGCGCGCAGTGCGGCGCGATTTGGGCTAGTTGCCGTCGCCCGCGAGCGCGCGCGACAGCGCCTCGTTGGTCGCGTCGATCTCGATGCGGTCTGCGAAAATCGCGCACCAGCCGCCACCGAACTCCCCGATGCGGGGCTTGGAACAGGTCATGGCCCATTCAAAGCCGATCGGCCCCTTGGCGAGCGTTTCGGGGCAACATCGCTGGATCACCACCGCGATGGCAGCGGCATCGAAATCGTCCATGCTGGCGAAACACACGATCGCGCGGATGGATCGTCGGGGCAGGTTTCAGCGATGAAATCGGCTCCGATGGTGGGAAATTCGGGATCGTTGAACGCCTCGCGAAACCCGCTCCACCGCGCGTTCGCATCGTCCGGCGGAAAGGCTGCGAGCAGCGCCGCGCTCGGCGGATCGGGCGCGTCGTCATTCGCTAGCGCGTAGCCAGCGTTTGCGACTTCCTCGATCAGCGCGCACTCGGCGGCGGTGCAGCGAAAGGCGAAGCTGCCCTGAATCCAGATGTCAGCCATTGCTCGCCTCCTCCCGTTCGGGCGTGATGACAAGCGGGGGCACCGCGAAGTCGGCCGCATCGAAATGCGCGATGATCGCCGCATAGCTGCCCAATCGCTCGGCGGTGCAGCGCCCCATGAGGATATAGTCGTCCTCGTCGGCAGCGTAGCTTTGCGGTTCGCCGCTGCCGGTGAACACGGTGCGTTCCGCACCCCACTGGCAGGCATAGGCGCCCGACCAGCGCGCGAAGAAAAGCCCATGCGCGATGCAGAAGGCTTCGAGTCCCTCGAACCGCCCCCAGGCGACCTCGTGCGCCATGAGCGCCAAGGGCTCGCCCTCGGGCAGATCGCCGAGCGCGAAGGGTTCGCCGTCCCATTCGGTGGACAGCCCTTCGTTCGCGATGGCCTCGGCGAAGGCGGGAAGCTGGCTGGCGGGGAGCGTCCCGCCGATGGTGATGGATGCCGAAACACGGTCGGCCATGACAAGTCTCCTGTCTGAAATCCGCGCCGCGAGGGCCGCTTGCGGCCGAGCGGCGCGGCGATTTTATGGGGGACGGAACGGGCGGCGGGTGCGCCGCCGCCCGTCCAGTTTCATGCGGCTTCGCGCTCGGGCTGTTCCTGCGGCTCGGCCTTGGCAGGGGCCGGAAGCGCAATCACCGCGCCGGGGCCGGTCGGTTCCGGCTCGCGGTCGGGGCGCGCCGCGAGCACCTTGGCATGAGCCGCGACGGTGCCGACGCCGCCGCGCGCCGTATAGGTAGCGGGCGGGAACGCCATCCATTTCGGCACCCAACCCTCGACCTTGGGCCGCCCGTTCGCACCCTCCAGATGGTCGCGGACGATGCGCTTCAAGACCTTGCCCGGTTCCTTCGCATTGGCGGCGGCGACAGGTTCGCCCGCCACCTCGGCGACGATGCGGGTCAGCACCTCCTTGTCGCGGACACACTCGAAAAAGGCGTCGTCGGCCTGCCAGTAGCGGGCCATATCGACGCCGATCTCGCCGCCGACCGCCTCGATGGCGGCGCTGCCGCTGGCGAGCGTTT